>CALIMO010000136.1 GCA_938045655.1 uncultured bacterium | reverse complement strand
GAGATCTTTAAGTGTTTTTAAGCGATCAAAAACTAGACCAAGGACTTCCCTTTTGTATTCTTCGCTAGCATTCTTAGCATTTTCTCCCCAAAAATCTTGCACACGCTCAAATAAATCTTCAAGCGTAATTTTGCGAATCCACTGACCATTAAGCCACAAAAGTCGCTGTTCGTCAAATCTTGCCCCAGATTTTTGCACACGGTCAAGAGAGAATTTTTCAATTAACTCTTCTTTGGTAAAAATCTCTTGTTCAGTACCATCATTCCAGCCAAGTTGAGCCAAAAAGTTTAGCATTGCTTCTGGCAAAATTCCATCTGCTCGATATTCGCTAACACTTTTTGCCCCATCGCGCTTACCAAGTTTTTTATTGCCTTCCGGAGCTAGGATATGAGGCAAATGAGCTAAAATTGGTGGCTGAATTTCGAGCGCCTCATATAGCGAAAGGTATTTTGGGGTGCTAGCAACGTATTCCGAGCCACGAATTACATGCGTAACTTTCATTTCGAAATCATCAACAATGTGTGCAAAATTATAAGTTGGAAGGCCATCTGCTTTAATTAAAATAAAATCGTCTAAAGCCTCAGGGCCAGCTGAAAGTTCACCCATCACAGCATCGTGCCAAGTATAACGTTTAATTTCTGGCGTCTTAAAACGGAGTGGCATTCCTAGTTTCCATTCTGGTGGATTTTCTGGGCGATGGTTGTGATATAAAAATGCACGTTTTTCAGATTTAGCTTTTTTTCGAAATTCTTCAACTTCTTCTGGTGAATATGGATCAGCATAGGCTAAGCCTTTTTCGATCATTTTTTGCGCCCATTCAAGATATTTTTCACGGCGCATAGTTTGATGATATGGCCCGAAATCACCTTTTTCTTGATTTTTTTTGCCATAAATTGGACCTTCATCCCAGTCTAGACCGAGCCATTTTAAAGTATCAAGGATTAAATCTTCTGCACCGTCAACAAATCGAGCTTGGTCGGTATCTTCAATTCTCAAAATAAAATCTCCGCCAGTCTGCTTGGCGATCAAATAAGGGTAAAGTGCGCTTCGAACATTTCCGACGTGAATATAACCAGTTGGACTTGGCGCAAAACGAGTTCTTGCTTTCATAATTATCTATTATACTTTAATTTTTATTTTTTCTCAACCCAAAACAAAAAAAGTAGCCAAAAGCCACTTTTTTATGCACTAAGACTGGTTGCGATTTTTCGAATTTCTTCATCTGAAATCTTATTGCCGGAAACCTCAACTTTATAAAGTTTTCCATTGTTTACCCAAACAGATTCCC
>CALIMO010000135.1 GCA_938045655.1 uncultured bacterium | reverse complement strand
AACTAAAAATTGTAGTTTTAATAGTCCAAAAGTTACTCGTTTGAAAGCTCGTGCAAAAAATGTAAAAGTGAATGATTATGATTTTAATGAGAATACTAAAGGCCAATGTTTTTATCTTGAAAGTTTAGATAGGGATGAATTTTAATTAAAGGAGGAATATGATTGAAGTTCGAAATATTTCAAAAATTTATGGCAAAAAGAAGAATCGTTTTCAGGCATTAAAAGATGTAAGTTTCAAGATTGAAAATAGTTCAAGCGTGGCGATTATTGGAAAATCGGGAAGTGGAAAATCAACACTGATTCATGCAATGAGTGGCCTAGATGCTCCAGAAAAAGGTGAAGTTTTAATGGACGGAGTAAATATTTTATCAATGAATCAAAAGAAGATCGATAAATTTCGTTCGAAAAAAATGGGATTTATTTTTCAAAGCTTTTTCGTTCAAGGAAATGAAACTTGTTTCGAAAATGTGAGTTTACCGCTTGAAATTGCTGAAGAGCCAATTTTTCGAAGGAAAGAAATTGTAGAAGACGCCCTAAAAGCGGTTGGTTTGAAAGATAAAATCAAAACACCAGCTCGTGACCTTTCGGGTGGGCAAAAACAGCGTCTTGCGATTGCACGAGCAATTGTAAACTCGCCAGAAATAATTTTTGCGGATGAACCAACGGGAAATTTGGACTCCACAACTAGTGAAAAAATTGAAAAATTACTTTTTGAATATAATAAAAAGTCTGGCGCAACGCTATTTATTATTACTCATGATGAAGAATTAGCAGAAAAGTGTGATATTCGGATTCGAATAAAAGATGGTGAAATAGAGCATATTGAAGGAGTTAAAAATGCGTAGAGTTGATATTATTAAGCGAGCTGAAAAAAACATTCGTTTAGCGAAAGGACGAACAATTTTGACAAGTTTGGCGATTGCGGTCGGCGCGACAACTGTTGCACTTGCAATTGCAGCCGGAAAAGGTGGTAATGCTTATGTTGAAAGTTTAGCTAATAAATTAGGTGATCAAAATGCTTTAACTATCTCGCGATTAATTAAGAATAAAAAAGACCCTTATGCGCCAAATAAGGTTGAAACTACACTTGAAGATTCACGAAAAAATTTGGCTGAAGCTGATATGGAAAAGCATTCAATAAAAAATGAAGATTTACAAAAAATCACAAAAATTAAAGGCGTTCGAAACGTTTCGCCAAAAGTTCCTATAAATATTGATACTATTCGTGTTGAAAATGGAGTAAAATATGATGGAAGCGTTGCGACAAAAAATGATGAACAAGAGATGGGGATTTCAGCTGGAAAACTAAGCAAAAATAATCAAATTGATAATGGAAAAGTTATCGCGCCAAAAGCTTATGTTGAACCTTTTGGAGGTAAAAATCCTGCTGATATTGTGGGTAAAAAAGTAGTTTTCGAAATGAAAGACGCGGAAGGCAAAACTTTCGAAAAGACTTTTGAAATTCAAGCAGTTGATGCCGGAAAAACGGATACTAACTTTAACTATCACGGAAATTTCTGGATGAATAATAGTGATGGTTTGGAAATTGCAAAAAAGCAAAATTCTGGTGAAATGCGGTTTTATAGTGCGAGCGTAACAACCGACGGTACACGAAAAGTTGATGAAATTAAAAAGGAAATTACGGCATTAAACGGCGGTGAATTTTACCAAGTTTCCACTTTTGCAGATGATAAAGCAACGGTTCAAACGGCAATTAATGTTATGGCAGCGGGTCTTGCTGGATTTGGATTTTTGACGCTTCTTGCTTCAGCTTTTGGAATTATTAACACACAATATATTTCAGTTTTAGAGCGAACCTCACAAATTGGTTTGATGAAATCGCTTGGAATGCGAAAGAGTGATGTTTCGAAACTTTTTAGATACGAAGCTGCGCTGATTGGTTTATTTGGCGGAATTATTGGAATTGTTGTAGCGTATGGAATTACTTTTTTAAACCCTGTAATCAGTAGTGTCTTAAAACTACAAAAAACTTCTGGCGTGGATACGAATTTACTTCAACCAGATTTATTCGCTTGGATCTTATTGGTAGTTGGTTTGATGTTACTTTCTGTAATTTCTGGATTTTTGCCAGCGCGAAAGGCAGCAAAGATGAACCCAATTGAGGCTCTTCGAACTGAATAGAGATAATAAAAATCGGCTCATTAAAAAAGTGGGCCGATTTTTTGAAAAAATAGAAAAAAGTCTTGAAATTATTAAAAAACTCGTGTATAATAAGATTATTATTCCGGCATAGCTCAGTGGTAGAGCGGTTGGCTGTTAACCAATAGGTCGCTGGTTCGAGCCCAGCTGCCGGAGCCAAATTTGAGTTTTACGACAATTTGATAATGTGAGAAAAGGTT
>CALIMO010000134.1 GCA_938045655.1 uncultured bacterium | reverse complement strand
AAATCTTTAACGGGGCAATTTTTGAGTGGAAAAGATAAAATTCAAACACCAAAAAAGCGCCGAAAAATTCAGAAAAATGAAAAATTGGTGATTAAAAATGCACGAGAGAATAATCTGAAAAATATTGACGTTGAGATTCCGCTAGGTGTAATGACGGTAGTTTCTGGAGTTTCGGGCAGTGGAAAATCAACCTTAGTGAATGAAATTCTAAGTAAAGAATTGTTAGCGCGAAAGCACCGTGCGCAAGAAGTTCCGGGCGCGCATGATGAAATTTTAGGTTTGGAAAAACTCGATAAAGCAATCGTGATTGATCAAAGTGCAATTGGTCGCACGCCGCGTTCGAATCCCGCAACTTATACTGGTGTCTTTACGCAGATTCGCGAGCTTTTTGCTGGCACGCCGGAAGCAAATATTCGTGGCTATAAAGCTGGTCGATTTAGCTTTAATGTTAAAGGTGGCCGTTGCGAAAACTGTCAAGGCGACGGTGTAATTAAAATTGAAATGCATTTTTTGCCAGATGTTTATGTGGAATGTGACGTTTGCCACGGAAAGCGATATAACCGCGAGGCGCTAGAGATCCTTTATAAAGGAAAAACAATCTCGGATGTTTTAGAAATGACGATTGATGAAGCGACAGAATTTTTCGAAAATATTCCTGCGATCTATCGAAAATTAAAGACTATTCAAGAAGTTGGTTTGGGCTATATTAAGCTTGGGCAGCCTGCAACAACTTTTTCAGGTGGAGAGGCGCAGCGAATTAAACTTGCTACTGAGCTCGCTCGAGCTTCAACTGGTAAAACAATGTATATCCTGGATGAGCCTACAACTGGTTTGCATAATGCAGATGTTAAAAGATTGCTTTCAATTTTGAACCGTTTGGTTGATGCTGGAAATTCAATGGTGATAATCGAGCATAATTTAGATATTGTTAAAAGTGCTGACTGGCTAATTGATATGGGTCCAGAAGGCGGAGCAGGTGGTGGAACCGTTGTGACGACTGGAACTCCAGAACAGGTTTCGAAAGTCGAAAAGAGCTGGACGGGAAAGTATCTTAAAAATATCCTTTAGGATAAATTGTCATGTCTTTTGAAAAATAGTATAATAATGCTATAAAGTGCTTAATTTTATATCATGAAAGGAAAAAATGGCGATTTTAGTAACTGGCGGCGCAGGATTTATCGGTGCCCACACTTCAATTGAGCTTCTTGAAAACAATGAAGAAATTATAATTATTGATAATTTTCTAAATTCGAAACCTAAAGCTTTAGAGCGAATTCGTAAAATTTCGGGCAAGGATTTTAAATTTTATGAAGTTGATATTTTAAATAAAGATGGGCTTCGAAAAATTTTTCAAGAAAATAATATTGAGCAAGTGATACATTTTGCAGGCTTAAAAGCAGTTGGCGAAAGCGTTGAGAAGCCACTTGAATACCATAAAAACAATATTCAAGGAACGATTTCTCTTTTAGAAATTATGCGAGAGTTTAATGTTTATGATATTGTTTTTTCTTCGAGCGCAACAGTTTATGGCGACAAAAATCCAGTTCCTTATCGAGAAGAAATGCCTTGCGAAATAGCAACGAATCCTTATGGATATACTAAAGTTGTGATTGAGCATATTTTAAAAGATTTAGCGAAGGCTGATACACGCTGGTCGATTACGATTTTGCGATATTTCAACCCAATTGGTGCCCATGAAAGCGGTTTAATTGGTGAAGATCCGCAAGGAATTCCGAATAATTTGATGCCGTATATTTCTCAAGTTGCCATTGGAAAACGAGAAAAACTTTCAATTTTTGGTGATGATTACGAAACTCCTGACGGCACGGGCGTGCGTGATTATATTCATGTTGTAGATTTAGCTAAGGGTCATTTGAAAGCATTAGAAAATAACCGCAAGAATTGTGGCGTTAAAATTTATAATCTTGGTTCAGGCTCGGGAGTGAGTGTTTTTGAGCTAGTTCGTGCTTTCGAAAAAGCCTCTGGCAAAAAGATTCCTTTCGAAATTACCTCGCGCCGTGCAGGTGATATTGCATTTTGTTATGCCGATGTTGCTAAGGCTGAAAAAGAACTTGGCTGGAAAACTGAAAAAACACTTGAGGAAATGTGCCGAGATTCGTGGAATTGGCAAAGTAAAAATCCGAATGGACTAATGTAAAAAATATTAAAAAAAGTTTGTTTTCGAACAGACTTTTTATTTTTTTGAAAAAAGTACTTGACTTTTTAAGCTACCTTGTATAACATAGAAGTATGAAGGAACAAGAAAGTATTGAAAAATATGCTTCACAAATTTCAACCCAGATGCGAAAAGGTTTTATGGCGTTTTGTGTGCTAAAAGTTTGTGCAAAAAAGCCAGTTTATACCAGCGACATCATTAAGGAATTGCGTGAAGCTAAAATGGTTGTGGTCGAAGGTACAATTTATCCGTTGCTATCAAGGCTACAAAAAGATGGATTATTAAGCCATGAATGGCAAGAAAGTGAGCAAGGTCCGCCTAGAAAATATTACTCAATAACTGAATTTGGCGCTAGTGTTTGTGAAAAGGTTAGCGAAGAAATCAGCAAATTAAATAAAACAATCAGCAAACTTTAAGGAGAAATATGAAAGAAATTACAAGAATTCATTTGGCGAAAATTCCTTACGAAATTGAAATTTATGCCAAAAAGAGGCTTGAGAAATATCTAAAAGATTTAAAAATATACTCTGGCGATGAAGATATTTTTGAGGATGTTGAAATTCGAATCACTGAAATTCTAGCAGAACTTGGTATAAAAGAAGGCGGAGTAATCACTGAAAAAGAAATTTCAAAAATTGAGGCTCAAATTGGCTCGCCAGAAGTGTTTCAAGATTTGAATTTTGATGGTGAAAATGAAGAAACTCGCATTCCAAAAATTTCAAAAAAGCTATTTCGAGATGAACAAAACGGAATGATCTCGGGTGTGGCAGCAGGATTAGCGCAATATCTGAAAATTGATACGGTTTGGGTCAGGCTAGCTTTAGCGGTTATGTTTTTTGTAAGTTTTGGTGCAATTGTTCCAATTTATATTCTATCAATCCTTATCATTCCAGCAGCAAAAAATGCTAATGATATTTTGCGACTTCGCGGTGAAGTTATTACAGCAAGCGCAATTCGAGAAGTTAACGAAGAATATGATTTCGAGAAAAATGCAGCTCGAAATATTAAAATTGCTCGAATTTTTGGGATAATTTTTGGAATTTTTACAGTTTTTGCTTTTCTTGGTGGAATCCTAGCGATGTTTTTTGGAAACTGGGCATTAATGCAAATTGGCGAAATGGCTAATTTTGCCAACGCAAAGAATGCTGCAACTGGTATAGTAATTTCAGCAAATATAATGGGAATTTCATATTTGATTTTCACTGCTTTTATTGCAAAAATGCTGTTTAAATTGAAGGCTTCGAAAATTGATGTCATAGCAATTATTGTTTCGGTGGTAGTTGCTTTAGGAGGAATTTTGGGATCGATTTCTTTTACCTCAATTTTACGTGATAAAGCTAATGAAAAGGTTTCGAAAAGTTTAGTCTCTGAACAAATTAAAATTAATTCTGAAAAAATGAAAAGTGTTAAAAAACTAAAAGTCGATTCTTCAGTTTCTGTTTTCTATCACATTTCAGATGAGCAAAAAATTGAATTTACACATATGAATTTTCGAAAACATAATTTGAAAGTTGATTTTGAAGGAGAAACTTTGAAATTGAGCTTAAACAATGTTCCGCAAAATCTATATTTTGGCGGATTAGGCTATGAAGAAATTCATATTTATGGCCCAGAACTAAATGAAATTGATGTAACTTCAAATTCGAACGTAAATTATTTTGCGAAAGATGCTGAGAATATGAAAGTAAAAATGAATGGCGGCTCAGTTTATTTTGAAAATTCAGCCAAAATTACAAATTTAGAGATTTCGAAAGGTGAATATGGCGTATTTTCAGGAAAGCACATTGATGTTTTAAACTTAACATTAAATTCAAATAGTGGAAGTGTTGAACTAAATAATGTTGAAAATGCAAA
>CALIMO010000133.1 GCA_938045655.1 uncultured bacterium | reverse complement strand
CAAATCAAAAGCCTTTTAAGGAGGAAGAATGAGTCTTAAATATAAAGTTGTTCAACTTGTAAACCCTGCAAAGCGTGAAGAGCCAAAAAAGTTTTATGCTCAACTGGCTGAATCTGGCCGTGTTGATCTAGATGAAATTGCTAATAGTATTTCAGAAACTTCAACCACGGTGAGTCATATTGATGTGCATGCGGTGCTACTAGCATTAACAGATGAGCTTTTAAAACGATTGGAGCGAGGCGAAAGTGTTCATCTTGGAAAACTTGGTTATTTTCATACAACTATTCAATCTAAAGGTCAAGCTAAAGAATCTGATGTAACAGCAAGCTCGATTGAGGGTGTAAAAGTTCGTTTTGTGGCGGGTGATGCCTTAAAAGATAAGCTAAAATCAGCACACTTTGAAAAGGTTGAAAAAGCCAAAACTACTGATTCAAAACCAACCGAAAACAAGCCTGCGGGTGCTTAAAATTAGCTAAAGTAAAAAGTTTAAAACCAGTTTTGAATAGCAAAAAGAGCTATCGGGCTGGTTTTAAAATTGGTTTTTTTGTGTTAAAATAGAGGATATATGAAAAGCCTTGTAGAGATTTTAAAAGAAGAATATCAAAACTATTGCCAAGATAAAAATATTGACTGGTTGCAAAGTGTAGAATTTGCCGAAATGCGCAAGAAGCGTGGCGCAGAATGCTATTTTGTGGCGTTAAAAAATGGCGAAAACATGGAAGTTGCTGGGCTAATTTCTAGCAAAAATAAGCGTTTCGATTTGGCGATGGTTGAGCAAAATGGCGTTTCGCAAGCAGATTTTGTGGATTTCTTAGTGAAGAGCGAAGAATTTGCACGTGAGCGGGGAGCGATTTCTTACCGGATTTTGCCAAAAGTGGTGCGTGCGCTTCGTAATGACAAGCTTGAAATTATCGAAAGCGCTAACTTAAAATGGCTAAGCGAGCCACTCTTAAAAGCTGGTTTTAAGTATTATTCTGGCTTTAAGCACGAGTTTGATATGGATGTAAACATGCACGTTTATTTGAAAGATCTAACAGAGCTAAGCGAAGATGACGTGGCTTCAACTTATAACCAAACTACCCGCCGAAATTTGCGTGCGGCAATGAAAAAAAGTGTGAATATTCGCAAGGTTGAAGAGAACGAATTTGATGATTTTGTGGCGATTTTAAAGAGTTCAAATCAAAAAAATGGTGTTGGTACGCGGGGCGAAGAATATTATCACAATTTAAAAACTTGTTTTGGTGAGCAAGCGCATTTTATGGGTGTGGAATTTGAAGGAAAATTAATTTCTGCTGGCGTGTTTATCTTTTCGAAAAATGAAGTTGTTTATTTTGAAGGTGGTTCTTTGCAGGAATATCGCAAAATTCCAGCTTCAACATTTTTGCAAGATTATATGATTAAAGAAGCAATTCGTG
>CALIMO010000132.1 GCA_938045655.1 uncultured bacterium | reverse complement strand
TTCAAAAACCGGCTCGGTAGATTCTTTAGGGTTTTCAGCCATAAAGCTACCCGCCTCAGGTGTTCGAAATTGTGATTCAGGCAAACCCGTTACGCGAGGAACGCCATTTCGGTTTTCATTGTCGAAATTCATAATATTTTAATTATACCATAAGCTATTTAAAAATTCAAAAAATCTCTATTAAAATAGAAAATCCTGCCGTTAAGCAGAATTACCTATTTTGGCGGAGAAGGAGGGATTCGAACCCTCGATACGTTTTACCGCATGCCGGTTTTCAAGACCGGTGCCTTCAACCACTCGGCCACCTCTCCAGATATTTTCCATTATATCACATTTTTTTTGAATTCTCAAGTTTATTTTTCTTGCTGAAGTAAATAAAACGCCCAAACCTCTTTAGCACCACTTTGGTGAAGAATTTTTGCAATAGAATCTAAAGTTGCGCCAGTTGTACGAATGTCATCAAAAATTACATAAATTTTATCTTTCGAAAGCTTTTCTCCCGTAAACTCATAACTACTTTTTGCCTGAATTTGTCGCGTTTTAAAATTTTTGCCACGTTGAGTAGTTTTTGCTATTCTTTTAACTAATGTCGATTTTTCAATTTTTAGATTCTTTACAAGCTGACGAGTCAAAAGTTCAGTATGATCTAAACCACGTTCACGAATATGGTTCGAAAGTGTTGGAACTGGAATTAAAACCATTTTTTCACGATTATTAATAAATTCACTATTCGAAAGTAGAAAATCAGATAAAAGTTTTGCGAGATAATAAGAATTCTGCCTCTTGCTTTGAAATTTAAATTCATCAACTATTTTTTGAAGCTCTCCAGACCTTTTCGAAAGATAAAATTCTTTCGAAATAACACTATTCGAACGAGAAAGGGAATTGCCAAAATTACACCTTGATTCAAGGCATTTTTCGCAAATAGGGTCGCCCAATTTCTGGCAAAAATAGCAATTATCTGGCGCAAAAGAGTTCAAAATTATTTCGTATATGCTTTTCTTCATAAAAAATCGTTTCTACCTCTTGATTATATAATAAAAGTGCGGTATAATAAAGTAAATTAATCTTATTTAAGAAATTTAATGCGGAGGAAAAATGGCTAGAAGACAAAATGATAATAGCTTTTTGAATGATGAATTGGAAGCTGCTTTCAATTTTGGTGATGATTTGATGGAGACTTCAGAAAATGAAGCTTTCAGCGGATCTGAACAAATTGAAATTGCGGAAGAAGAAAATGAACTTCCTGGTCAATTAGCTGTTGATGTTTATGAAACAGAAGATAAGCTTTTTGTTAAAGCACGAACTGCGGGTGTGAATAAAAATGACTTGGATGTTTCACTTTCCGATGGAACTTTAACGATTAGCGGAAGTCTAAATCCTGGTGATCAAGAGGGAATTATCGCTCATCATGCACAAGAATGCTACTGGGGAGAATTTAGCCGAACACTGACTCTTCCAGTTCCAATCAAAGAAGATGAAGTTGAAGCAATGTTGAAAGATGGAATTTTAACAATCAGCTTCACAAAAGTTAAAACTCAAGCAACACGAATTAAAGTTCTGTAGAAAAATAAAATTCTCGAAGCATAAAACTTCGGGATTTTTATTATATTAGTTTATTTTTTAAAATTTACAAATTTTCGAATAAATAAAAAGACCTCTGTAAAAAAGAAGTCTCTTTATTTATTATTTTATTATTCTTTATTAGTAATCGAATGAATAACGAAGTTAACAATTGCGTAAGCAAGGATCGCAATTACAAGACCAATAATAGCATACATAATTGTATTTTTAGCGTTTTGAACAGCACCAGCATCACCACTTGAAAGCACATAGCGAATACCACCATAGATAAGCATAATAACGCTAAGAATGCCAATTATAAAGAGCATAATATTGATTGCAGTCGTGAAAATTGGAGAGTCACCATCAAACAAGCTTGTTGGACCACCATTTTCTTCTTGAACACCTTTAGCACAGCTATCAGCAGATTTCAAACCGCCAGTAACTTTACAATCAGCAGCATAGGCTGGAATTGTTGCAAATGTAGTAGCACCAACAGCGAATATTGTTGCGGCGGTTAATAGAGCCATTTTTACAATATTTTTCATTTTAAATTACATTTCCTTTCTTAAATTATATATACTTAAATTATACCAAATTTTTACTATTTTGCAAGTATTTTATTATTATCCATCATTCAGCTTAACAAATTTAATTCTGAAGTTTTATGATTATCGATTACCACCCGCGACTGTATTAATAACAAAGTTCACAATTGCATATGCAAGGATCGCGATAATTAAACCTATAATAGAGTAGACGATTGTATTTTTCGCACTAGTGAGGGCAGCACTATTTCCAGCAGAAAGAACATATCGAATTCCACCCCAAATAATCATAATAACCGCCATAACACCAATGATAAAGAACATTATATTTACAACATCTTTAGCAATATCACCAGCTGAACGAGTATCTTGTTGACCAGTTGAATCTGCACCTTGTTTAATTAAATCTGCTGCACTATTTGCATAAGCTTGTTTTTCGAAAAATCCAGCATTGAAGGCAAAAGAGCCAGCTAACGCAAGAATTATTCCAAAAGTTATTAAAATTTTCTTCATTTTATTCTCCTTATATTATTTTAATTATTATTTGAGCTATTCGAACCGCTTGAACTTTGTCCTGAATTATTTTCACCATTTTGGTTTTTACTTTGCGATCCAGCATTACCTGAGCCACTTGAATTATTAGATCCACCAGAATTACCTGAGCTTCCAGATGATCCTCCGCCAACTCCTTTTCCGCTTGAAGTATTAATAACGAAATTAACAATCGCATAAGCAAGAATTGCAACCACTAGGCCAACAACAGAATAAATTATCATTGTTTTAGCTCGAGCAATTGCTGATGGATTTCCAGCTGCTGTTATAAATGTTATTCCCGCATAGATAATTACAATAACCGCCGCTATACCAACAACCCACAGGAGAATGGAGATTATATTTTTAGCAATATTTGTAGCATTTTTCGAATCACCAGAACAAACTGCAGTTTTTCCAGAAACAACATGTTTGCAAGCATTAAATGTTCCACTACTATTAGCTCCATTCGTTTCACCTTCCGCAAAAGCAATGGGCGATAGAATTATTGAGAATAAAATACTACTTATTAAAATTATTTTTTTCATTATATTGACCCCGTTAGTAATCCGCCAAGAATTAAGTTAACAATTAATGCTGCCGATATGATTACCACAATACCTACACAAGCGTAAATTAGTGCAGATTTCGCTTTCGAAATTGTTCCTGGATTTCCGGCAGCCGTTATAAATGTTAATCCCGCCACAATAATTATAATCACACAAATAATTCCAGCCCAGATAAAAGCAGTATTGAAAGCATTCTGCATCGAAGCATCGCTAGCTTTGTTTTTATTCGAAGTATCAATTCCGTTTAATACTTTTGATTTATCAAAGGATGCTTCTGCTAAAAATCTATATTCTTTCATTATCCTAAAATCCCTAATATAAATGTTACTATTGTTGAAGCAAGAACCGCAATCACTAGTCCGATTATTGCATTAGTTAGTGATTTTTTAGCACCCGCAAGTTTTCCTGGGTCACCAACAGCAATCATATATTGATAACCTGCATAAATAATGAATCCTATTGCAGCAACACCAGCAATTCGAAAGGCCATATCAATAACATTCGCAACCACTGTCCAGACAAACTGCTCTAAAGTAACTTCGCCCTTTCCAGATGGCCCAATATTTTTAATTTGACATCCACCTTCGCCAGATTTAGTTAATCCACGATACCAAGCGGGGAGACCGAAAAAAGTTTGATTATCATTACAACCAGCCGCATAAGCACTATTCGAAAAATACAAAACTGGCATAAAAGTTATAAAAATTGCTAGAATAATCTTTTTCATTATAAAATCCCTCCTGGAATAATCCACTCTAAGAACGCCCACATTAAAATATAAGCTATAATACCAATAATCGTATTCATAATCATCGTTTTAGCTTTTGAAACTTGCGCGGCATTATCGCGAGCGGTGATATACAGAACGCCAGCAAAAACAATCGAGCCAACTGCTGCAATTCCAACACCAGTAGTTACTACAACTAAAACCATATTTAAAATATCTTCAATTTTCCAGTCTGAAGGGAGAATTGCAGTTTTTGCATCAGCGGGGGGAGTATCTTTACTTTTTTTACTATCAGAATTACTGTTTGAATCTGATTTTGATTTTAAATCACTTGGGTCCACACTATTACCATTACTATCTTCAATTATTTCCTTAGCAAAAGTATAGTTCAAAGAAAAAACACTCTGAAAAGCTGCAAAAAAGCTTGTCAAAACTAACCCAACTATTATTATATTTTTTATTTTGTTTACCATGATAATTATACTTTAAACCATTTTTAGGGAAAAAGCAAGTGTTTTATTCTAAAAACTTAATTTTAAGGTTGACAAAAGGGTTAAATTATGATAAAATCAGGTCATATGCAAACTTTGGCGAGGTTTAAAAAAGCAAAAACTCAAGATTTTCGAAATGTGTTTTTCATCGCGATCTTTACAGTAGTCGCAATCTTGGGATTTTTTAATTCGAATATCGCCCTTGCTCTTGATGGAGCAAAATGGACAGATTCTTCAAAAAATGGCATAACATATAACGGAAAAACATATTCAAAAGTTTCCGACACTTCAAGATTTCCAGAATCAATTCGTTCGAAAAAACTTTATGCCGAAAATTCTTCATTAAATGCTGGTGAAAATAAAACAACAGTAATCGCTCTTGAAAACGAGAATGATGCTTCAAGCGGAAAAATTTATTCGTTTGACGTAAGTGCACTTGGAAATGTGAAACAAAACGGCGAAGCACAAGATGTTAAAGTTGATGGCGTTTCGAAAAATGAAGATAAATCACTTTGTAGTGTTGAAGGTGGCGGTGGATGGATGGTTTGTATGGTCGCGAATACGATTTCGAAATGGATGGATGGTATTTATGACTGGCTCCAAGCATTTTTACGAGTACAACCACTTTATACATCGAATCAATCTGGTCTTTTTCAAGTTTGGGATTATATGCGAAATGTTGCAAACGTCTTTTTTGTGATTGGATTTGTTTTTGTGATTTATTCGCAAGTAACAGGTTTTGGAATTAGTAATTACGGAATTAAAAAATTATTACCAAAGCTAATTATTGCAGCAATTTTAATTAATGTTTCTTATTATATTTGTGCGATTTTAGTTGATATTTCGAATATTTTAGGTGCACAAACTCAAAATCTTTTGATTGGAATTAGAGATAGTATTTTTAATAATGGCGGTGAAAATAAGATAAAAACAGCTAATCTTGATTGGTCAAATATGACCGCTGCAGTTTTGAGCGGAACTGGCGTGGTGGCTTATGGTGCTTACACTGCAACGGTTGCAACTATGGGTAATATTGGTGCTGCAGTAATGATGATTCTTGGAGCACTAGTTGCTGTAATTTATTCGGCAGTTGTAGCTTTAGTAATTTTAGCTGCACGACAGGCAATTATTATTGTTTTAGTTTTCTTAGCGCCACTTGCATTTGCGGCGAATATTTTGCCAAATACTGAAAAATGGTTCGAGAAATGGAAAGATTTATTCACTACGATGCTCGTGATGTATCCGTTAATTTCTCTTCTTTTTGGAGGTTCGCAATTAATCGGAACAACAATTATTGCAAGTTCGAACGGTAGCTTTTTAATTTTCTTACTTGGTGCCGTAGTACAAGTTGTGCCGCTAGCGATTACGCCAACAATTATGCGAATTAGCGGTAGTCTGCTTGGTAAATTTGCTGGAATCATCAATAATCCAAACAAAGGTCCAGTTGATCGTGCAAAGAAGTTCCTTTCAGAAAACCAAGAAAGGTATCGAAATCATGCTATCGCAAAAAATCCAAATTCATTGCCTGTACGAATTAATCAGATGAACTACAACCGCCGACGCCGAATTGGTGCTTCGAAATCAATTGCAGAATTGTATCAAAACGAACGCTTTACGGATCTTGAAAATGAAAGACGAGACGCAATTCAAAATATGCCGGAAGGTTCGAATGCGTTTTCGAACATGTATTATAATGCTCGTAAAAAGCATTTAATAAACTCAGATACTCAGTATCAAGAAATGTTAGCCACTGAAGCTCTCAATCGTGCAACCGCAAGCACAAATGCTGGGCTTTCGCAAATTAAAGCAGAATTATTTAATTCAACGCTCAAAAAAGATGATAATGGAAACATTACTGGTGTCGTTGATTTAAGTGAAGCATCACTAAAGGATTTACGCGGGAAATTTGGCGAGCAAGCACTTCGATTTGTTGATAATATGAATCAAACAAATGCTCTTAAACTAGCTGAAAAGAATAACAACCTTTCACTTAATAATGCAATGGCAAACAACATGCGCTACAGCAACGACTTACTTGAAACCGCGTCTGGTGTACGCGGTGAAGCTGGAAAAGTCTCAGCGCTTGCAAGTTCTTTAGTAGCAGCCTCAAAAGAGAACAAAGAAGAAGTCGAATCACTTACAAACCTTACAAAATCACTTAATTTTTCAGGTAATGATTATAACGAAATCTTTTCGAAAAAAATGGGTGAAAAAATTCAGAAAGATGGAATTGATTTTGAAATTACTAAAAACTTACGCGCTGCAACAGCCGAGAAGTTTATGGGAACAACTGACTTAAAAGGCGCTATTGATTCACTTGGTAAAACTGAAATTGGTGGAGAATTGAATGCTAACCGTAATGACTTGGTTGAAGCTTTCAAGAAAACCAAGAAAGACGATCTTCAATTTATTGGTGGTGCAGCACTTGAAAATATTGCTGTAAATGGAATGAATTCGAAAGAAGTTTATAATGCTATTCACGACAATTACGCTAAAAATGTTTCAGATGATAAAATCATTAAAGCTTCAAATGACGCAATGAAAATCATTTGGGATAAATCAGCAATTTCGAATATGTCGAATGAAACAATTAGATCCACACTTGAAAGTGTTAAGGCAATTAACGAAAACCCTTCAGAATATGGAAAACTCAATGCCGTGCAAGGTGCTGAAATTCGCAAAATGCTTAAAGAGATTGAACGAAATAATAAAGGTCTTTATGATAAAGTTTTGGGCGGAAATTGGAAGCCCGAAAATATTAAAGACAAGAAATAGGCAGAATCTAAATGTTTTGCCTATTTTATTTTTAAGCTTTATTTTTTTTCGAAAATATGTTAAAATTAATATTATTGAAATAAGGAGAAGTGGGCAAATAAAGAATGAGCGTTTATAAAGTTCCTCAAGACGTTGAGGCTGATGACAAATTGCTTGGGCCGTTTAACTTTCGGCAATTCATTTACCTGATTATTGTAGCAGGCTGTATTGCGCTGGAGATTTTTCTTTGGGGAATTTTCCCGGGGTTAATTATTTTACCGCTACCTATTATTATCTTTTTTGGTGCACTCGCTTTACCACTTCGAAAAGACCAACCAATGGAAACTTATCTTGCAGCAGTTGTTTCATTTTATTTAAAACCAAACAAGCGTTTTTGGCAGCCAGATGGCGTGGAACATTTAATTCAAATTTCTGCACCAGTAAATAGAGAAGAACACCTCACAAAAGAACTTTCACAAAATGAAGCCTCACGTAGACTTAGCTACTTAGCAGATATTGTTGATACTGAAGGGTGGGCCATTAAACACTCTATTGCACCAGTTAACACAACTGTTCGTGAAGAATATTCAAATGAAGCTCGTGCAGCCGAAGATATGTTTGATAATTCACGAGTTTCTTCAAATGTTGATAATTTATTAAATCAACACGATCAGAGACGAAAACAGCAAATTATGCAGAATCTTGATATGGCCCGAAATTTAGCACAATTTACAGATGAAAATTCGGAAAACATTCAAGACAAAACTTATTATTTCGACCCTAAAAATCGATACGAAGGTTCAGATAATATTAAATTTGAAGATGTTCAAGTTTCAGAACCAGCTGAAGCTAAGCTAACAGCCTTTTCTCAGAATCAGCAAAATCAATACCAAATGAATTTTAACCACAATCAGCCACAAATGCAAAATGGGGCTTTTTCGAATTGGCAAAATTGGAATCAATCACAAGTACAAAATTATAATGATTTTCAGCAAAATAAAAATTGGCAAAATCAACCGCAACAAAATTTTGATGAAAATATTCATTTAAACTACAATCCTTATCCAGACTCAATGAATCAAACAGTTATTTCACCAAATTGGCAAAATCAACCGCAGAAATTTACACAGCCTTCACCACAGCCACTTTCGAATTTTACACCACCAGCACCACAACCAGCTCAACAATCAGAGCCACAAAGCCATTTCGAAAATCTGCCAGATGATTTTAATCAAGATTTAGAAGGAATTAATAACAGTTTTGAACGAATTAGGCAAATTAATGAAACTGTTGAGCGTGAAAAGCGAGATCCGAAAGTTAGAATTTCTACTAATCCAGAGAACAATCCTTTTATAAATAGAAGACATCTCACAGAACGAGAATCTGCAAATAAGATTAGCGCAGAAATGAAAAGGTTAGTTTCAGAAGGAAAAGATCTTTCGGTGGAAACGCTTGCACGACAAGCAAATAAACTAGCAGATAAAGAAAAGAAAGCCCAAGAAAATTCGAACGAGGTCGACTTGGGTGAAAAAGAAGTAGTAATTTCATTGAGGTAATATGAACAATAATCAAGTTAATAACCAACAAAATCAGAGCCAAAACCAAACAAATATAAATGCTCCAACAAATCCGTCTTCAACGCAAAATTCGCTTGAAATCGCCGAACTCCGCGAAGGGATGGTGGTAATGCGCGACGGAAGCTTTCGCGCTGTTATTGCTTGCAAATCAATTAACTTCGATCTTATGAGCTCACGAGAACGCGAGGGAGTAGAATATTCTTATCAAAGTTTTTTGAACGCATTAACTTTTCCAATTCAGATTTTAGTTCGCTCACAACGAGTTGATATTGAACCATATTTAAATAAATTGGCTGAAATTCAAGTAGCGCAAGATAATATGTTGCTTGGCGACTTAATGGAAGATTATATTAACTTTATTGATAGTCTTAGCCGAAGTGCGAATATTATGGATAAATCTTTCTTTATTGTGGTTCCTTATTATCCGAGTGGTGATTTAAATAATTTAAAGGGTTCAGCAAAAGGATTTTTTGGCAAAATTTTTGCAAAACCGGGTGCTCAAATTTCGAAAATCGACCGCAACACTTGGGATAAAGCACGCGAAGAAATTAAAAAACGCGTTGATTCAATTACTGGTGGTCTTTACCAAATGGGAATCAAATCAGTTCAATTAAACACTAAAGAACTCGGCGAACTTTATTATAATGTTTATAACCCAGATACTGCCGTTTATGAACCTTTGGGCGATTTTCGTGATACGGCAAGTTTATTTGTTCGAAAAGCTGAAGGCGAGCGACCAGATCAAGGAGGAATTTAATTATGGCGAAGAAAAAAGATGCGGTTGATATTGCAGCCCAACAACGAGCGCAAGAACAGGCCGAAGTTGAACAAGCATTTTTAACTGGTATTAACACTTTGCGAGATTTAATCGCACCATCAAGTCTTGAATTTCACTCAGGATATTTTCGACTTGGTACAAAATATGGTCAAACAATTTACGTTTACGGCTATCCCCGCCAGCTTTATACTGGATGGGCCTCGCCAATTTTGAATGCTGATGAAGTTTTAGATGTTTCAATGTTTATTTATCCTGTTGAAACTGAAATCGTCATGAAAAACCTTCGTCGAAAAGTTACTCAGCTTGAAGCCGATCTTTCGATTAATAATGAAAAAGGTAGAACCCGAGATCCAGCGCTTGAAGCTGCTTTAAACGATGCCGAAGAGCTCCGAGATCAGTTACAACTTGGTGCTGAAAAGTTCTTCCGTTTTGGCTTATATTTAACAATTTACGCCGACAGTCTTGACGAGCTTAATTTTGTTCGAAGTAAAGTTGAAACAATGCTTGGCCAGCAAATGCTGTTTTCTAAAGTTGCATCAAGCCAGCAGGAGCAAGGTTTAAAATCTGCCGTTCCACAACTTTCCGACCAACTACAAATTCGGCGAAACATGAACACTGGCGCAATTTCAACTTCATTTCCATTTACTTCTGCCGATTTAACCCAAGAAAATGGTGTTCTTTATGGCGTTAATATGCACAATAATGGGCTCGTAATTTTTGACCGCTATACACTCGAAAATGCAAACATGGTGGTTTTTGCAAAATCTGGTGCTGGTAAATCTTTCACAGTGAAACTTGAAGCTCTTCGAACAATGATGATGGGTGCAGAGGTCTTAATTATTGACCCGGAAAATGAATATCAAAAATTGAGCGATGCTGTTGGCGGAAGTTATATTCGCCTAAGCTTAAACTCGGATGTTCGAATTAATCCTTTCGATTTACCACACGTTATTGATGCCGAAGAAGCAGACAACGCGCTTCGTGCAAATATCGTAACGCTTCACGGTCTATTTCGATTAATGCTTGGTGGAACTAGTGCAGGACAATCAATTGGGCTTTCACCAAATGAAGAAGCCGACCTCGATCAAGCAATTATTGACACTTACGCTCGAGCTGGAATTACCTCAGATCCTCTCACACATAATTCAACACCGCCAACAATTCATAACCTTTACGACACCTTAGTCCATATGGATGGTAGTGGCCCAAGCTTAGCACAACGCCTTCGAAAATACACAACCGGAACTTTCGCAGGAATTTTCTCGCAACAATCAAATATTGATATCAATAACTCGATGGTGGTGTTTAACATTCGCGACCTTGAAGATGAACTTCGCCCAGTTGCGATGTATATTGTGCTTTCTCACATCTGGAATATTGTGCGTTCTGAGCAGAAAAAACGAATGCTTATCGTGGATGAAGCTTGGCAGTTAATGAAATACGACGATTCGGCAAACTTCTTGTTCAGTTTAGCAAAACGCGCTCGAAAATATTATCTTGGCCTTACTACAATTTCGCAGGACGTTGAAGACTTTATGGGTTCAAAAATGGGGCGAGCGATTGTTTCAAACAGCTCAATGCAGCTACTTTTAAAACAATCTTCAAGTGCAGTTGATGTTTTGAGTGACGTCTTTAAACTAACTGAGGAAGAACGAAAGCGCCTTTCGAACTTCCCAGTTGGGCAAGGATTATTCTTTGCAGGCCAAAATCACGTTCATATTCAAATCATCGCCAGCGACACCGAACATCAGCTTATTTCAACCAGCCCAAATAGTTCAAAAAACCGCCAGGGCGACAATATGATGACTAACGGTTACGCCGATCCGAATGAACTATTTTAAGCTTGAAGCACAAGCGTAAATGTGGTAAAATTAATTTATAAATTATAGAGTTTTAGGAATAAAATGGGAGCAGCTAGAGATTTCGAAAGAGATGAAAATCTTGATTTTAGCGACTTGAGCGACTCGAATCAATCTGCGCTTGAACGAGCAAGAAGTATATGGGGAAACGCTGAAGTTATTCGAGGAAATGACGGTTATAATCCGTCTGCTTTGGCGAGTGCCGAAAATTCTTCAACTTCTACTGCTTCAAATTCCAAAATTAGCGATTCCGAAACACTTTCGAAAGATTCAAAACCCGCCCAATCTGGCGGCTGGCAAAATAATGTGAGTGGTGGTGGAACTCATAAGTCTCGCAACACAGCAAGCTCAGCAGGAGGCGGTTGGAAAAACCGTGCAAAATCATTCTTCAAAAATAAAGGAGCGATGGCAGCAACTGGCGGCCTTCTTGGTGGTGGTGGTGCATTTATTTTTGTAATTTCAACAGGAATTGCTTCACTTGCACCAGTTCATATTCAAGAAATTATTACCGAAAAACTTAATTCCGCCTCAACAAGTATGAATAATCGCTCTGTTAAAGTGATGAAGCTAAAAATAAAAGGTACTAATTGTAGTCCAGCAGGCTTAGTTTGCCGAATGTCAAAGGTAACAGACCGAAACATCAAAAATCTTGAAAAAGCTGGTTTTAAAGTTGATTTAGATGAGAAGGAAAGCTTATTTGGAAGGAAAAAAATTTCAAAACTAACTTATATTAAAGATGGTAGAAATATTGAAATAAATAATTCTTCTAAAGATATTAAAAATATTCTAACTAAAAACCCCGATGTGCGGCAAGCTTTTCGCCGTGGTTTTAGCGGGCGTTTCGCATCTTTTCTTGATAAATCTTGGCAAAAACTCAAGGGTTGGTTTAACTTTCGAAAAGCTAAAAAAGACAATAAAGGCAAAACTGAGGATGAAATTGACGACGATATAAAGAAAACAGCAAACGACCATAGTAAAGATGGAGAAACTGATTCTAG
>CALIMO010000131.1 GCA_938045655.1 uncultured bacterium | reverse complement strand
AAGCAAAGAATAAGGGTGATATTGCTAAGCGTGCTGGTAACGCGTGGTGTGGTGGCTTGGAGTGATTTTGTTTCAATATTAAAGCAAAACAACATATCGACTGATGATCTGACCGAATTTAAGCTTTCTGACAAGCTGAAAAAACATTATGACAAAATGATAACTGATTTTACTAAGAGTTTTAGTGAAGATACGGCAAGGTCGATTGCTAACAGAGTTGCTCAAGCAGAAATAGAAGACTGGAATAAGGAACAGTTAGCTCGTAGCTTGCGAGATATAACAAAAACTGAAGAGTGGCGAATTCAGCGAATAGCTCGCACTGAAACACACCGAGCACACGGCCTGGCTGGCGTGGAGGCTGGTGTGCAAATTCAGAATGAATCTGGCGTGCAGATTTATAAAGAGTGGGTGGTAGTGAGCGCTAATCCATGTAAATATTGTCGTGGAATGGAGGGTAGGCGAGTTAATGTAACTGAAAGCTATGTTAAAAAGGGCGGAATTATAATTGGTAAATCGAAAATCCGCGTTAATGATTATGCTGATATCGATACGGCTGGTGCTCACCCAAACTGTTCTTGTGTGGAGAAGTTTGGGATTGAAGAAGAAAAAGATAAGATTTTTGATTATTCAAAACTCAATCAAAACGACCCTGAGTATATGTATCCTCATGAGCAGGATTTTTATGAAAGATTGGTTAAAAAATATGGAGAAGTTGATAGAATACCAAAATCGGATTTTAGCACACCAACGAGTGACTTTATAATAAATAATATAGAGTGGGAACTTAAAACTATCATGAAGGATGAAATTGGTAGGAATACTGTTCGAAATGAGATATATAAGGCTACAGATAGAGGTAAACGAAATATTTTTATCGATAATTACCAAGAAAAACATGACGTCAAAAAACTTATGGAGATGATTGAGAAGCATATTTCTATTGAGAAAAATGATAAGCTAATTGATAATCTAGTTCTAGTTTCTGGAGATAATTTCATTAAAATTAAATAAGAAAAGAGTGATATTGCAATCCCGAACCAATTCCGGGGCAATATCACTCTATACTTTAATACTATCATATTTGAGTAAAAAAGTCAATATTATCTAATTATTTTGTATAGCTCGACTATTTGCTAGTAATATTAATTTGTAATAGTAAATTTAAAGAGGAAATATGGCAGAAAAAGTTAAGAAAACAGCACTAGAGCTGAAAACTGAAATTTCGAAGTCCGTGGGAGAAAATGAGGAGCGAAAAATTAGGTTTGTAGCATCGAGTGTGAACGAAGATCGCCATTACGAGAAAGTGGACGTTGCGAGCCTTCGACTACCTTTAAAACAAGGTGGTGAGATCCGAGCTGGAGCAATTCCAGCAGAAGGAGTGAATGATTTGGTGGATATTCCACTAATTCTAAACCATTCTGGTGATGTTCGGGACACAATTGGTTCAGTGCGTAGTGCTTTCTATGAAAATGGTGAGCTGATTTTTGAAGCAGGCATCTCGAAACGAGAAATAGCACAAGAAATGCTGCTACTTCTTGAAGAAGGACACCTCTCAAATGCGTTCTCGATTACAATGTCAGATTTTGACTATAATTTCGAAAGCGAAACAATTAGTAACGCTGAGATTATTGAGGTGAGCTTGGTTTTTCGCGGAGCTAACAGAGAAGCAAGGCTTTTGGCCGTAAAATCTCTGAAAGGTGATGAAATGAACCAAGAAAAAGAAACTCCAGAAGTTTCGAAAAAAGAGGCTACGACTACAGCTTATCCTGAGGTCGCAGCAGACGATGAACCTGAGGTTGAGCAGGCTGAAAATTCAACCGAAAATAATAATTATAACGAAGAGAAAGAGGAAGAAATGAATAAAGAAATTGCAAAAGATGCTATTTCAAAAGCAGCACCAAGCCAAGCTGTGAAGTCTTCAAGCAACTATCTTGAAACTCGTGAGGCGATGAGTGACTATGCTAAAATTCTTGAGAAATTTGCTGGTGCTAACGCTAACGAAGTGAAGAAAGCTTGGGCTGATCATGTAGCACAAAAAGGTATTAGTAATGTTGATGCTCTACTACCAGGAGCAATGGTTTCAGCAATTAGTGATGGAATCGAGAAATCTGGAACTATCTGGAATATTCTTAATAAAACTGGTCTAACAGTTCGTCGAATCGATGCTGAAACAGCTGGTAATCGAGCACAAGGACATAAACGTGGCACAACTAAAAAAGAAACAACACTAACATTTACTGATCGTGTGATTCGCGCTGGATTTATCTATGATTATCTAAAATTGAATAAAGAAGATATTGTAGAAAACCGTGATACTGGCGCTTTGGTGAAATTCGTGCTTGAAACTTTGCCAAAACGAATTATTACTGAAATTGAACGAGCAGTAGTGATTGGTGATGGCCGAAGCGGTGAAGATGACAAAATCAATAGCTTTGTTTCAATCCTAGAAGACGCTAAGAATGGAGTTTTTGCCACTGAATATACTCCAACAACAGGCGAGCCACTTTATAAATCAATCGTTAAAGCGGCTGCAAATATCGTGGCAGAAGGTGATGTATACCTTGTAATGAGTAAATCTGCAAAAGCTGACTTGAAGCTTTCTGAAACTAAGAGTGGTGCGCTAGTATTCCCACTTGGTGGTGATATTGCTGGAACTTTGGAAGTTAAAGAAATCTTTACTCCAAGCTGGTTCGCACCAGAAGGTGTTCAGGCTGTAATGTTTGTGGGTGATGCTTATGAAACAGTTGGTGATAATTCAATTGAAGCTTACACAAACTTCTCACTAAGCCAGAACAAACAAGAATATCTACAAGAAATTTACGCTGGTGGTGCTTTGACTAAAGTTAAATCTGGTGTAGTTATCAAAAATGCGGCTTAATTGAAAGGAGAGGGCTAAGATGAAACAACCGATTTCAAAAGATGAGATTGTGGCGTTAATCGGACGCCCTCTCTCTTCTTATGAAGAACAGAACTTTACAATTTTGAATGAGTTAACTTCGGAACGCTTGAATAGATTGTTGAATGGTGGGTTTGATTCTGCGACTGATTGGACATCGGGGCTGAAGATGTTGTATGCGCGATTGTTCAATGTTAGTGAGTTGGAACGAAACCACGATGCGGGTATTTCAAGAAAAGCCGTGGATGGCTATAGTGTGGATTTTAAAGAAAATACCAACTATTACGCTCAGTTCTGCGAAGAGAATGCAGACTTGATCGCAAAGTATAGAATTTCTAATGGTGGAATTCGGCACGGAAAGACTATTTATGAGGATATTCGACACTTTTTCTGAAACGGAATATTCATTTTTGCGAGTTAATCGAGGGAATGTCTACGGCAACACAATTGAAGAAGAATTAACGAACCGAAAAGGTGTATTCCGTGAAAAATCTGGAATGAAACGAGGTGCGAATGGTGAAGAATTTGCAGAAAATTCAACACTGTTTGTAAAACCTGAAGATATTCCAGTAGATGCTGTAGGTAATGGTATTCGAATAAATCATAAAACCTACAATATTATTGCGATGCACGAAGGCAAGAATTTCGATACTAATGAAGTGGAGCATTTGAAATTAACCCTGGAAAGGGCGAGCTATGGCGAAAGTTAAGGTGACATTTAACAGCAAGATGAAAGCTTATTTGCAAGTTCAGCGATTGAATATGCAAAAAGAGCTTGAGGCTAAGGCGGAAAAAACGCTTGGTCGAGCTCGAATGCTCGCTCCTGTTCTATCTGGTGATCTAAAAATGAATGGTCGAGTGGAAAAAATACCAAATGGGGTTTCTGTGGTATTTGGTGACAGTCGAATACCATATGCTCGGCGAAGGCACTTTGAAAACCGTAAAAATCCAGCAACATTGAACTATTTGGAGCGAGCTGGTAATCAAACCAAGAAAGAAGGCTTTATAATTATGAAAGGAGATAAATGATTACGCTAAATTTGCTAAAACTCCTTGAAAATAACGGATTTGGTAAGATTGATAAAAACCTTTTCTGGCAGAAGCTTGGCCTTGGTAAAACTGGCTTATATATCTCGAATATATCGGTGAATGGAGAACGAGGTAAAAGAAAAGTTCAGCATTATGAGATCTTCAGTATTGGTGAAAACGATGTTGAGGGTTTAAAAAAACTTGAATCTGTCGCTGAATTCTTGCGAGAAAACTACGCAGTTAATGAATTACCAGCCGTGGATGGAGTTTGTGAAAAAGTTCGAAATGTGGCGATTATGCCACCCTCTACGATTTCGAATGTAGGAGAGAATAGCCAAGGAAGAGTGGTTTATTCAATAAGTGGAGAGATAATTTATTAAAAGGAGAAAATATGGCAACGACATATGAAAAAACATTACAAGCGGGTCTTTGGGAAATGGCTCTTGGTGATATGCTAATTCCAGCGGATCTTTTGGGCGATATTAAAACTAAAATCGCTCTTAAAACAGTTGAAAAAGACACTCAAGCGGGAACTTCAAAACGCCGAACTAATGTAGTGGATACTGCGGAGGCAACTTTTACGCTTTATGTTCCAAATTTGGATTTCTTGGGTAAAATATTCCCTGAATATTACACAAGAAGCACTGCTGGTGGTGGCGCGGTAACTTTTGGTGGTAAAAATGTAAAAGTGGCTGAAATGCCAGTAAATATGCACCAAAAGGGCGCTGAAACTGATGAAAATGATGTGCATTTCTTTAAAGCAACAGTCAATGTGGACTTTGAGCTATCGCAGACAACGAGCGATGATCCGAGTGTAGAAATTACATTGAATGCACAACCAACTGACAAGGGCTATGTGCGACTTGGAACTGGCGACCTAACTAAAAAATCGGTTTATGATGTTGCTACTCAGGCGACAAAAGCCGTAGCTGGGTAACTATTTTACAAGTTGAAAAATAAATTAAAACAGACCTACAAAGGTCTGTTTTTGATTATAGGTCGAAAGCTTCAGATTCGTTAGATCCTACTGGGTAGGTGTAGAAGATTGTTTTATTCTTGCCGGTGTTCCAGTTGAGTAAGTCTGTTCCGGTTGATTTATCTGATATAGAAACTGAGAAGTCTTTTTGCTGGGTTTTTTCACTGATGAATTTAATAACTTCTTTTGCTTTGTTGCGCCAAGCTGGGTCGTTCTTTGAAATATTTGCTTGGAGATTATAATATGGCTGGTTAGCTAAATCGGTTGATTTTTTAACCGTAAAAGATATTCCAGAAGCTGTATTATAGGTTGCTTTTTCTACCAATTTTGGAGTTTTGGCTGTTTGTTGCTGATCTGGTTTTGCTGGAGTGTTAGTACTTGTTGGAGCGGTTGGCTTTGCTGGATTATTGATCGCATGCACGACACTAGCGATTAAAAATATTCCAACCAAGGCAATGACCGTGAATTTGAACCATACGACATTTTTAAAAGCTTCTTTAAAAGTTTTTTGACCTGTGATTTTCTCTAACATTATTACCTTTCGTTAAGTTTATATAGCTATAATACAACGAAAATGAGCTGATTTCAAGCACTCGACTATTTATCTTTACAATGGTGATATATAAATTAACATTAGGAGATATAATATGTCGAAAATTTCGATTAGCACAACAAAATATACTAAAAATAAAACTCGTGAGGTAGAGATTGATGGGATTAATTTCATTGTTCGGAAACCTGGTGCTGGTGAGCAATTAGATTCATTCGAGAATATGCGAGAGATGAATAAACTTAAAGATCGTGCCGATTTGGCCAAAACGGAAGCTGAACAGGCGGAGTTGATAGATGAAATGAGCGCGATTTTAGCGAAAATTGAGGGTTCGTTTGTAGATTTATTTGATGATGGAACTAAGACACAGAAAAAATCTAAAAATTTGATTCGTAAAATTGGAATTGAAAATATCGGCGAGCTCTTGAATGATATTTTTAGGGAGGAATAATGAGTAATATACTTGATTTAATGACCGAACAAGAGCGAGAAAATGTTAAAAAACGCTGCCAAAATAGAATTAAGAGGCGGAGAGATTTTGAAAGCGATAGAGTGTCGCCCGAGATTTATCTCGTAGCGGAACTTGGATATTATTTGGGCTACGAAGCAATTCGAGATGTTCGAAATAATGTAATAGACCTTGATGAAATGTTTGCGTTATTGGAGGGATGCCGAAAAGTTTGGTATTCGAAATTGGTCGAGACATCAAGAGGTTCAATGATTGCGTTTGGGGCTTCGATGTCAAAACAGCCTGTTGAATCTTTCGACAAGTCAATAAAACCTTACAGCAAGAGAGCGAAGATAAAGGAATAATATGAGCACAGTTGGAAAAGTAAATTATGATTTTACTGCCGACACTGCTGATCTTGATAAAAAATTAAGATCAGTAGATGAAGGTGTTGATAAAACATCGAGCAAGAGTTCTCAATTTGCTAATAAAATGGCGGGTGTATTTAAAGCCGCCTTTGCTACGGCTTCTATTGCGGTTGCTGGATTAGCCACTGCTGCAGTAAAATCATATGCTGATTACGAACAATTAACTGGTGGTATTGAAACCCTTTTCAAGGGCTCGGCTGACCAGATGTTTAAATATGCCGATCAAGCATATAAAACTGCTGGGATGAGTGCAAACCAGTATATGGAGACTGCAACAAGCTTTTCAGCTTCACTGATTCAAGGTTTAGGTGGAGATACGGCAAAAGCAGCTGAGTATGCAAATATGGCTATCACCGATATGAGTGATAATGCGAATAAGATGGGAACGTCCATGGAGTCGATTCAATTTGCTTATCAAGGATTCGCTAAACAGAACTATACGATGCTTGACAACTTGAAGCTTGGCTATGGTGGCACTAAAGAAGAGATGCAGCGCCTTTTGAAAGATGCTGAGAAAATGCCTGAAGCAATGGGTAGAAAGTTTAATTTAAATAATTATGCCGATGTTGTTCAGGCAATTAACGTAGTTCAGCAACATATGGGGATTGCTGGAACAACTGCAAAAGAGGCTAGTTCTACCATTAGCGGGTCATTTAATTCAGTAAAGGCGAGCTGGAGTAATTTGTTGACTGCTTTAGTTGGGGAAAGTGAAGCTAGCACTCTTAGTGATATGATGCCACAATTTGTGGAATCAGTAAAAACTTTTGCTGGAAATATAATACCAGTAGCAAAAATGGCTCTAGAAGGTATTGTAAGTCTTGTTACTCAATTAGCTCCAATAATTATCGCTGAGCTGCCAGGATTATTTCAGGCTATATTACCTCCACTCATAGCAGTGGCCGTAGAACTCATTGTTCAACTTATAGCAATGCTACCTTCTCTTCTTCAAACGCTAACGCAAGCTTTACTTCAAGCTTTACCAGTTTTAATCGAAGCTTTAGTTAAATTTACTCCTCAATTTATTCAAGGAATAATAGGCTTAATTGGCGTGATCGCGGCAGTTTTTTCAGACCCAAATATGTTAAATATGATTCTTAAAGGTAGTATGCAGATGCTTATGATGTTGATCGAGGCATTACCACAGATTATTGAAGCTTTATCTGCAGCACTACCGACGATTATTAATACTTTAGTAGCATTTTTGACTGATCCTCAAAATATAACTATGATGATTAAGGCATCGATTATGTTATTCTTAGCGTTAGTTAAGGCTGTGCCGCAGATACTTGACGGCTTGATGAAGGCGTTTGGAGCTCTGATTGGCTCTCTCTGGAATGGTCTTGGTAGATTATTTACTGATTTTGCTGGGAAATTTGGAAATGCCATGGGGCAAGTCTTTAAAAATGCTATTAATGGGGTGCTTGGTTTTATAGAGAACTACATTAATGGACCAATTGAATTAATAAACTTGGCGATTGGTGCAATAAATGCAATTCCGGGTGTGAATATCGGTAAATTACCACGAATGAAAATACCACGAATGTATACCGGTGGAATTGTGAGCCCTCAAGGTGGTGGAAGCTTGATTTGGGCTGGCGATGGTGGCGAGAACGAGTGGATCGTGCCTGAAAGCAAGATGGCGAGTTTAGTCGATAAAATTAACTCCCAAACAAACGGCACAAGTGGCGGGAATAACTATACAATCAATGTTTCAGGAGTGTTTGCGACAAGCCCTGAAGAGCGACGAAGAGTGGCTGAACAAATTAAGGAGCAGCTTGATTTGAATGACAGAAGGAGATTTGCATAATGAAGATTATTTTGAAAGATTCGCAAAAAACTGTTGAATGGGCTTTAGTGGAAGTTCCACTCACAGAATCCACTACTGATAATGTTAAACAAGTGAAAACTTTAGATAATTCTTTGACGAGTTATATTATTGGTAATAGGAAGAGAACCTGGAAACACACTTGGTCATATCTTACAAAAGAAGAATTTGATGAAATTAAAGGCTTTTATGATCGCCAAATTGAAAATCAGGAGGTAGTGAAACTAACTATCGAAGGAATTGATGGAGCGGTTGATGTTCCGGTTTATTTCGAATTAGGAAAACGCGAAGTGATAGCTTTTGACGGAATGGTTCGAAATGCTGAGGCTGAATTTACGGAGATTTAAAAATGCAAATTGTGAGTGATAAATTTAAGAAGGCTTTTAGCGGTAATATCGTTGTAATGGATTGGAACGCGAAGATTAGTTTTTCACGAAAAAAGAATGAATCGACAGAATGGTTCACTTTAGGTAAGTCTAAACTGGATAGCGGAGATTTATTAGCGACTCCTGAGGGTAACCCTGCACAGGTGTGGGATGCATTTCAATACGAGGATATTTCGGATCGGCTATTATCAATGAATGTGGAGCGTTCGGTGAAATTTCCTCATAATATTCAATCTGGGGTGGCGGATATAAAATTGAATAATTATGACGATTATTTCTCTTTCTTCGAAACGACTAAAAAAAGCCCTGTGGCAGATTATATTTTGCCAAAAAGACCGCTGAGGCTTCACCTTGGGGCGAAAAATGCGGGGAGCGTTCAGGTTTTTGTGGGGTTAACGGAAAAACTTCCAATTTATAATGATGACAAGACAATTACTTGGAGTGCGCTTGATTTTTTGAGTGATATTGCGGATACAAAACTTAACAGAACGATTATGATGAGAGATGTCTCAACTGATGTTCTTTTGCGAGAGATTTTTAAGCAATATGGAATGGACGAGAATCAGTTTAGTATTAAAAAAGGTCAAAATACGATCCCCTTTGTATATTTGAAGAATGATGACAACGTGGCAACAGTTTTGAAAAACTTGGTTCAAGCTGAGAATGGTTCGCTTTGGCTCGATGAACAGGGAATTATTCGGTTTGAGAACCGCAGTGGAAATCTTGGTAAAACTTCACAAATGATATTCAATGAGAGCAATATTATCAGCATCGAGACGGAACGGGTTGATGATGTGGTGAATTATGTGAATATTAAAAGTGATGTGCGAGAAATTCAACCTTTGCAACCAATTTTTAGTACGGAAGGTAAAGAGGAATGGGTGATTCGCCCTGGTGATAAGCTTACAATTTGGCTGACTCTTGATGATCCGGCATGGAGTGTTCAACCAATTTCAGTTGGTGCTAAGACTGGGGAAAGCTGGGTTGAGCTGAAAAAAGGCGATCGAGTTGATAATTCTGGAGTAAATTTGAAGGGTGAGTTATTCGCAGATTCTTATAAGTTGATTGTAAATAATATTGGAACTACAACCTCGAAAATCTCGAAAATTGAACTATGGGGTGAGAGTGCAAAAATCGTAGATACCATTAAATATGAGGCTTTTGACCGTGAGAGCATGGAACGCTACGGTAAAAAAGCGCTTGAGATTACCGATAATCCATATTTTGGCAATTATCGTAATTGTGATCTGTTTGCGACTGATGTTTTGACAAAATATGCAAAATTCTCGCCAACGATTTCAATAAAGGTTAAGGGTAACCCTGCACTACAACTTGGTGATGTTGTGAGTGTTAATTATAAGGATAAGGGTAATTATTTGATTACTGGGATCAAAACGAGTTTAAGTTCGAGTGGATATGAAACGATTTTGACTGGAAAACCCCATAAAGTTGCGAGTGCGTTCATATTGGATAAGTCTGTATTAGACGGAAAGGATTTGTTGGGGTAATGGCTATTGAAAAGAATGTCGAGTTTCAGGGTGATCGAGTAGTAAACTCGCTCGGTGGAAATATTAAGCTCAATCAAACGACGGGCGAGTTAATTATTTCGAATAATGGGGTCGTTTTGACGAGAATTAATAAAGACGGGTTTGTTTATGCAGAAGATGACGGTACAAAGCGAATTTTGATTGGTAAACACCCTAAAACAGGTGAAATTATTGAAGCAATTTCGAAAGCTGGGATTGATGTGATTGATGAACTAAATCGGGAGGGGTGATGTGAGTAAGATTGAGAGGTTTATATATAATTCAAACTTTAAGACACCTTATATTATCTATAAAAGAGAGTTTAGCGTGCCTTGTCGTGCGGGAGATATTGCAAGAACGAGCTTTGAACATGGACTGCCTTTTACACCACTATTGATTGGGCAATGGAGTCTGAATAGCGACTTTTTGCCGAGTTATGACCTCTCGTTAAGCACGCCGAATTTCTCACAACTGCGACCGGAGAGAGTTTGTAATATTGGAGCAGATGAAAGCAGAGTGTATTTTGATCTGGCTGATAACCTTTATGACGGTGATGTGGTGTTTTATTTTCGAATTATGGCGTTTGCGCCACCAGAGTTTGAAGGTGATATTTCAGAGATTTATCAAGATTCGGGCAATTTTATTAGCGATTCACGATTGAATTATCCAAAAGTTTGGAAGTTTGAAAAAGTTGGAGCAAGTGCAGAAATTGAACATAATTTTGGTTATATTCCGCAAGTTAAGGTTTGGAGTAAAACTTCGATTCCTATCGATACGAATTACAAAACGCGGAATGTGATTGCGCCAATTTTTACCAGTATTGCAGCTGATTTAACGAGTGGAGCTTTAGCGAATGAACATAGAGTTCGCTTAAATTCAGCAACGGGCGATGAGCAATATGTGATGATTTTAGGGGATGAACTATGACAAAAATATCGAACTTTCGAAAGCTTTCGCGATTTGGTGCGCAAAGTCAGAAACTACAAGAGTATTCGGCTAAAATTGAAATTCCTGCTGGAACTCACCATAACTGGGAGCGATTTGAAACAGAGATTGTTACGCCAAGTGGCGTATTCTTTGAAATGGTGGCTCTAAAGGTAAGCCTTAGCGATGACTGGTGCTGCTCAAACTCGGTTTTATTCTCAGCAGATAAAAATCGGATTGATGAGACAAGGGTTCTTGCGCAAGTTTATCAAAAAAGGCCTGGACTACATATATTGGAAGTGGCGACTTTAAGTAGTTATAATGGTGAGTTTTATCCATCTTTTACGGTGGAGGCGAAATTAAAGCTATCAAGCACAGCCTTTTAGCACTCGACTATTTAATCTTACAATTAAGGAAGATAAGAAGCGATTTTAATAAGGGAGAAAGGAGAAATATGGAAGATAAATATATCAGTAAAGAAGTCTTCGAGGCACGAATTGATGTTTTGGAAGAGAAGATTAACAGCTTAACGCAAATTGTAGAACACACCAATGATCAGCTGGAGATTATTGCAGGATTGTCAAAATCAGTCACTGAGCATCAAAAAGATATTGAGAGCGTGCGGCGTGAAGCTGAACGCAACAAAGAGCGTCTTCGGCGACTCGAGGAAAATCAAAGCAAGATTGTTTGGGCGGTTGGCGTGGCGATTTTGGGAGCATTAGTGCAATTTGTCTTGAATGGCGGATTAATTAAAAAATAAGGAGAAGAAATGGCTTATAATTATGACTATATAACAGATCACAACGCAAAGAGCTATACGCCTGGGCGAGGTGGTAAAAGTTGGGATGGAACGGTAGTAATTCACTGGTGGGGTGATCCAAATCAAAACCCAACAGCAGAGGGTGTGGTTCAATTTTTCGAACGCGGACCCGGTACAAGCGCACACTTTGTGGTTTCAGGAACTGGGCGAAAAGTGTATCATTTAGTTTCGAATGCAGATACAGCTTGGCACGCTGGAGACTGGGATGCTAACTGCCGCTCAATTGGGATTGAATGCGACCCAAGGTGTCGTGATGAAGATTATGACGTGGTCGCAGAAGTTTTGGCGGATTTGTGGCGTGAAACCGGAGTTGAACCAATGCTTTATAGACACAGTGATTTTTTTGCGACAGCTTGCCCTGGAAATTATGACTTAAATCGCTTAAACGACTTGATGACGGCAAAATATCGCGGAGTAGTTCAACCAGCGCCAGCTCGTCAACCTGATCCTGTTCCAGCAGTAGAAATTCCGCAGCCAACGAAATTTGATGAGCCAAAGAAAATGCGAACATTGCTCGACCAAACGGAGCTTTGGGATTTGAACACGGCGCCAAATTGGAAGAGTAAGAAGACTTTTGGCAAAGGTGAAGTAGTTGAAATTTCAGGCTTTGTGGAATATTATGGTGCGAAATATTATATGAATCGGTGGAGCTTGAGCAAAGGTACTAAATATGGCTTCAATTCGAACGATTTGGAAGAAATTGTCGAAGAAAAACCAACTGAGCCAGTTGTGGAAAACCCTGTTGAAAAAGTGGCAGACAACCAACAGCTGACAACCACTCAAGATGAGCCAAAAACAGATCAAAATAAAGAAGTTGAAGTTCAAGGAGAGGAGAAAAACGAAATGTCGCACAATATTAAAAATGATGAAAAAGCGGAAAAGACTAAGAAACTCACTATTCCGGCACAATTTAAATCGAGAAAGTTTATTTTGGCAACAGTTTCTACAATTGTGGCACTATTGAACTATTGCTTCAACTGGGGATTAGATGCGGGACAACTTTTAACAATTTTTACACCAATTTTAGCGTTCATTGGTGTTGAAGGTTATGCCGATGCGCAGGAAAGATTGATGAAATAATATGGCTAAATTAACTTTACCGCACAATAAAGATTTTGTTCCTTTGTCAGTTTTGAATGCGCAGGATTTGGATGATTTGGTGGCTAACGACAAAGCTACGGCTAATTTTGTAAATGGTCTAGCAAGCGGTTTAAACCTAGATGATAATTCTATTGAACCGATCAAACTTAAACAATCGAATACTCAAATAATTCAATCTGGAAATTTGGCTACTCAACATAAAACGCAACAAGTTCACACTCAGTGGTTCGATCAGACCTATTGGAACGCCAAGTTCTTCCGACAAAGGAATGAGAAAACGAGAATCGAATTTCCTAAGGCGTTTAAAAATCCACCAGCTGTGGCGGTTCAGATTTTGAACGCAGGAATAAACCCATTAGCTGTGTTTAGTACGGTTGTGACTACTACTTATGTTGAATTTACCATGGTATCTTTGGCGAGAGTTAACCAAGAACTTGATGTTACTGTTTCAATGATTGCGACCGGGGAATTGGCTTAGGGTTGAGTAGTGAAAGCTGAAGAAATAAAAGGTTACTAACTTAATGTTTTCTAAAAACCGCTGTTGAAGCGGTTTTTATTTTTTATTGCTTAGCATTTTTTTGATGAAAAGTTTGACTTTTGAGAAAATATAATATATAATTAAAGTGATTAGTACAAATATCAAGAAAATCACTCCACGTCGCTGTAAAACGACGATATTGGAGTGATTTTTCTTTGAAAATAAATACTTCAAATTTTACTCTAAAATAACAATAGACGGAGTAAATATGAAAAAGATAACAATTATTCGCGATAATTTGCGAAATTCAAAAATGCGTGAAGTGCTTGGCGACGCAACTAAATTTATAGATGGCAATAGTTTTTTGCCGATGTTTCGAAATCGCCAGAAGAATTTTAACAAAGAGTTCGAGGCGAGCGTGAAAATGATGAAAAATGCGTCTTTTGCGGGTAAAATTAAAGATAAAAAGGGTTATTTTGCGAAAATTTGGAGTAAGAAAAACCTTGAAAAAACTTTAAAAATAATGCGAGAATTTTTAAATAGACAAATTTCAAAATTAGCTGAAAAGCGAGAGCGGAAAAAACAAAATGAATGCGATGAAGTAACCTCGAAAAGCTTTAATAATTCTAGCTACGCTAAATTTCAAGCAATGAAACATAATTTTAATTTAAGTTAATTTACAACAATTTGACAAAACT
>CALIMO010000130.1 GCA_938045655.1 uncultured bacterium | reverse complement strand
AGATAGCGGCTTCGGGTGCATCTTACCTATTCTCCTTTTCACGGTAATGTTAGTAATGTTCTTATTAGGGAGATCGACGGCTCCTATAAAGGAGATTACAGTTGAAAACAGCAATCTTACTAGTTATATAGAAGCTGCTGAAAAATTGAAGGTTAATTATAAAATAGAAAATTCCGGAGATAAGGAAAGTAAAATAACTTTTTATATTGGAAGTTAGCTTATAGTTTATTTTGGAGGTACGTTCTCATGGCTAAAATAACAATTAAGATTAATCGCTCCAACAAATAGGTCAGCAATTTTTGCTGGCTTTTTCTTTTTCAAAAAAAATAAAATCACCTTTCGAAATGAAAAGTGATTTTTTAGTTTTAAGCTTCTTCGGCAACTTCTTCTTTTGGTTGGTTGCGGCGAAGTTTTTCGGCGTTTTTAATCGCACGAGTTTTTTGTGCAGGTTTTTTAACCCATTTTGGCATCTCAATTCCTGATTCTTCCAAAAGTTTTATAACTCGTGGAGTTGGCTGAGCGCCATTATAAAGATATTTTTCAGCCAATTCTTTTTCGATTTTAGCTTCTTTTGTATGTGGGTTATATGAACCAACATAGCTAACTACGCGCCCACTCGACGGATGCCGATGCGCTTCCTGAACCGCCACGCGATAAACAGGATAACCTTTGCGACCTAATCGCTGTAATCTGATTGCTAGCATTTAGATTATTTCCCTTTTATTAACTTTTATAGCTTTCTCATTTTAACAAATTTTATAAAAAAAATCAAGAGTTATTTACTAACATTGACTTTTTATTAAAATCATGTTATAATTTTGAAAGTTTAGTACATTCGGAGGTAAAAAATGAAGGTGTCAAAAGAAAAATGGAAAGAGATAAAGCTCGATTGGCAAAGATATGGTGGCGAATATATAGCCCTTATGTTCTTTGGGTTGCTTCTTCTTGCTGCAGTTTGGTTTTTTACAATCTTCCCTATTGTGAACTATTTTCATGAAAACGAAATAAGCTCGCTGAAAACCGAAATTCTCCGAAAGGTTGAAGATAATTCTGCGACTTTGGAGTTCTCAAACGAGAATGAAGCCAAAAAAGCAGAGTTAAACCTTGGTGAAATTTCGAAAAAGGATAATATTGATTTCGATAATATCAAGCTATATAAAAAAGGCAAAAAATTCGAAATCAAAGTTTATTTCAAAAGCGCAAACTAAATTGCGCTTTTTTCTTTTATGCTCCAATTTTATCTTTTTTATTGCCGCGTTTTGCATTTCGCTCGATATAGTCAATGATTTTACCTGCAACATCGCGATAAGTCACTTTCTCGATTCCAAAACCTGGGCTCGCATTAACCTCCAAAACTAAAGGACCACGTGCCGAGCGCATTAAATCAACGCCAGCAATTGTTAAGCCCATCGCCTTTGCTGCCCGAACCGCCATTCGTTTTTCTTCTGGCGTAAGTTTAATCGGCTCGCCCAATCCACCTTTGTGCAAATTCGAACGAAAATCATCATCTAAACTCTGCTGCTTCATACTTGCCACTACTTGAGAACCAACCACAAAAGCTCGAATATCTGTGCCTGCCGACTCTTTAATGAACTCTTGCAGAAGAACGTTCGTTCCGTCTGAGTTTGTTAGATAAAAAGCTTGAAGCACCGATTTTGCAGCTTTTTTAGTTTCTGCCAAGACCACACCATTTCCGTGAGTCCCACGAGCAAGCTTAATAATTGCAGGTGTTCCACCAATTTCTTCCAAAAGGTCATCAATATCGTTTGAATTTCGAGAAAACACCGTTTTAGGGATTGAAACGCCATATTTTGCCATAATTTGAGTTGAACGTAACTTATCACGAGCACGTGTGATTGCTATCGAACGATTTACGAAAAATGCTCGCGGATAAGCTGTTTCTAGTTGGCGAACTACGGACGTGCCATATTCAGTCATATGGCTAGCAATTCGCGGAATAAAGGCATCAAATTTACCAATATTCTCACCATCATACATAACTTTTGGATTTTTTTCATCAATCGAAACATAGCATTTTTTGTAAGCGATTATCTCAACCTCATGGCCACGTTTCTCTGCTTCTTCTCGTAATCGTTTCGTCGAATAATTCCCTGGCCCATTCGACAAAATTGCAATTCTCATTACTGTTTTTCTCCCATTAATTTCCATTCTTCGTCAAGATCAATTTTTCGGCGCGAGTCGACCAAAATATTATTTTTAATCAGAAAAGCTCGACCAATCAACATCTCAAATTTCATTTTAGAACGATCATCCAGACCAAACAAAGCTTCAAATTCTCTTCCCTCAATTAAAATTTTAAATTTAACTAAATATCGAGTTTTTGAGCCACCGTGTGTATTTTTAACTGTTCGAAATCTAAAACTCCGTGTTTTAAAATGTAGTTTTTTATCGCCTAACAAGTCAAAACTTAACTCTCCATCCTTTTCAAAAATATTTTCAGCATGCACAACACCAGAAAAAGCTCCCGTATCAATCTTAGCAATAGACCTCACGCCAGAAATTCTATCACCACCAACACTAACAAAAGCCACGTCTTCGAAAGTTCCAAAAATCGTCTTTTCTTCCATAAAACCTATTCCTTGATATTTTTACCCTCAAATTATAAAAATTTTACCATATTATAAACTTTTTGTCAAACTATTTCTTTCCAACCTTAAGCTCATAAATCTGCCTTTGCTGATCCAAGTTGAGTAAATCATTTTTTCCACCAAGCAAAAAATCATCAATTAGCGTTGGTGAATCAATATTTTCTTCAATATATTTCCAAATCTCTTGACCACCGTTAAAATAGCTCAGATCTTTAAACCAAGGTAATTCATCAGTTCCACGAAAAATCCTCTGCGTATTTCTATAAGCAATTTGACGTTTTTTATCGATATTCTCTTCCGAAAAATTATTTTTTCCGTCTAAAATGCCCATTCTCCAATTAGTTTCAAAAGCCTTACGAAAACTCATATTATTAAAATAAGCAAAACCTGCAGTCAAATAATGCTGAACACCTGCTTCTCGATAGTCACCTTTTACAGCCATTTCCATAGCACGAGCAATCCCTTCTTCAGTATTCATGTAGCCATCAAGGCCAGTTCTCAAAGCTTGGTTATTATAGATTTCACCCATTTGAGCGCGCATATAGTGTGTTCCAATTTCATGCACGACCAAGCCTTCAAGCTCTTTTTTCGAAACTGGTTTTCGATTTTTAGGAATAAAGATCTTCTTATCTTTCGCTGAAACTGCAATAGCGCCAGAGTCCTTCCATTCAACATCAAATTCCGAAAATCCATCATTTTCAAAATCTTTCAAAATATTTTCGAACACCTCAAAAATTTCCTCTGCCGAATAACTATCGTCATCTTTTTCAGGAATAAGTTCTAACTGCTTTGAGTATAAGTCTTTAATAATCTCACCAAAATTATAAAAAACCTCATCACTCGGCTTGAATCTTTTTAGATCTTGACTTACATTTTCATCTTTTTCAATCAGTTCATAAAACTCTGAACGGATTTTTTCACCTTTTTCATCAAGCTCTAAAGATTCAATTTTTGTAATTTTGTCCGAAAGTAGAGAATGGAATGTTTCAAGGTCTGGCTCACCATAAACTTCGATATTATTTTTCATAAATTCTTCTTGGGCTTTTTGCCTATCCGCTAAACTTTCGGCTTTTCGAAAATCATAAGCCGCCTCAAGCATTTTAACAGTTTTAATTCTCGTTTCAAGTTGAGTATTGTACATTTCTCGCTCAATCTCACCAAGCGAATTGTCGTTTTCAACTACTAGAATTGCGTTCGAAATATTTTGGTAAAGATTTTCAATTTCACCACTATTTAGCTTTTCATATTTATTATTTGGCCGAGAAAGATTATCATTCTCAAGAAATTCAGACTTTGCCTCATTTGCATTTTCTGGAGTAAATGTTGAAATAACTTTTGGCTCTGACTCTTTAAAAACCTCCCTTGTATCAAGAAGTTCATTTTTACCAAAATTGCTTTCGAAATTATTCACAACTTATCTCTTTTCGTTATTCTTATATTTTCGAATTGCCTCTCGAGCTGCTTCTTGTTGAGCAGTTTGTTTGCTTGGGCCTTCACCTTCACCCATTTTTTTATCACCAACAAAAACACCAAGAGTAAAATTCTTATCGTGGTCTGGGCCGTCCTCTTTAAGAACCTTATAAATTGGTGTAAAACCATCTCTTGCTTGCGAAATCTCTTGTAAATAACTCTTTGGATCGCGCCAAGATTCTTCCTCTAGAATTTGTGGCAAAGTACTCAGAATATTATCTGTGATGTATTTTTTTGCAGCCTCATAGCCCTTATCAAGATAAATAGCACCCGTAGTTGCTTCGAAAGCATTTGCCAAAATCTGCTGGCGAGCCCTTGCAGAACCTTGTTTTTCACCACGGCTCATCCGAATTAATTTTTCATAACCGAGTCTTTCGCCAGCCGC
>CALIMO010000129.1 GCA_938045655.1 uncultured bacterium | reverse complement strand
TGAGCACTTATCGTTTTTTAGTGAATCTTTCGCAAATTTTTCAACAAAATCTTCACAAACTTCAAAAATCTGGGGCAGTTTTTCGCTTTCACTTTTCGAAAATTTTGCAAGAACAAAATTCATTGCACCAATTTTGGGTAGAAATTTATTTTTGATACCGATTTTTATTCGTGCAAAATCTTCGCCAAAAACTGAAATTAAAGATTTCAAACCATTATTTCCGGCCGAGCTTCCGCTTTTTCGAACACGAACCACACCAAAATCTAAATCAAGATCATCATGAACGGCCAAAAAATCTTTTCGAAAATCCACTTTATAAAAATCGCAAATTGAACGTGCCGAAAAACCTGTTTCATTATAAAAAGTTGTTGGTTTAACGAGCAAAACCTTTTCGCCAAAAAGCGAAATTTCAGCAATAAAAGCTTTAAATTTTGGCTTTTCTTGAAATTTTGCGTTAAATTTTTTCGCTAAAAAATCTGCAAATTCAAAGCCAATATTATGGCGCGTTCCATTATATTTTTCTGGAAAATTGCCTTGAAAAAGTATAATTTTCATTTCATCCTTTCGAAAATCGCCCCAAGCGCGGGGCGAAAATTATTTATTTTTTTGAATTCGAGCAAGTTTTTCGTCGCGTTTGCGTTCGCGTTTATTTTGCGTATCAGTTGCCTTTTTAAGAGCGCCCGAAGCTTTATTGATAACTTTTTTACCAGCCGAAATTCTTGCGCGGTTTTCTTTAATTTGTTTTTCGTCACGGAAAGAAAACTTAATTGGTGTTCCGGAATAATCAAAATTTTCACGAATTAAGCGCTCCAAATATCGTTTATAGCTCCAATGAACAAATTTTAAATTCGAGCCGTGAATAATAAACCAAGGCGGGTTACTGTCGCTTTGTAAAATGTAGCGCAATTTTGGATGTGTGTTTTTTAAGCCTGCTGGCGGATGCGCTTGTGTTGCTTTTTGTAGAAGCTGATTCAAAATTGAAGTCTTTGCTTGTCTTGCACGATTACGGTGAACTTTTAAAATTAAATCATAAATTTTGGTCACATTTTGGCCGGTTTTAGAGCTCGTAAAAATTAACGGTGCCCAAGGTGTAAATTTGAAGTAATACGCAATTCGTGGCGCCAAAGTATCACGAGTGAAGGCATCTTTTCCTTCAACGCTATCCCATTTTGAAACTACGATAATCATCCCTTTTCCGGCATCATTAATTAAGCCGGCAATTCGTTGATCAAGCTGAGTATTAAGTTCGTTGGCGTCCATTAAAAGTAAACAGATATCGGCTTCGTCAATCGCATTCAAAGTTCGAAGCACACTAAATTTTTCAATTCCAACTTCTTGTTTGCCGGGTTTTCGCATTCCAGCTGTATCGATAATTTCGATAGTTTTTTCATTAAAGCGAATTTGCGTTTTATTGGTATCACGCGTTGTTCCAGCAACATTCGCTACAATCGCCTGTTGTTTGCCTGCCATCGTATTGAAAAGATAAGATTTTCCGGCATTTGGGCGACCAACCAAAGCCACACGAATTATATCTTCGTCGCGTTTTTCTTCTTTAACTTTTGGAATTTTTTCAGCAATTTCGGTCAAGAGTTCATCGACGCCAGCGTTATGCTCGGCAGAAGTTCGAATAATCGGTTTAATACCAAGTCGCAAAAATTCTTCATTTGGCAAATTCCCTTTTAAGTCAGTTTTGTTCAAAACTAAAATTACTGGCTTTCGAGATTTCAAAGCCTTTTTTGCAATCAAGCGATCTTCGTTCGAAAAAGGTTTAGTGCTATCAAGAACTACCAAAATTAATTCACTGGCATCAACTGCATCTTGAATTTGTTCTTGAATTGTCGCTTCAAATTCATCGTTAGGATCTTTTAATCCAGCCGTATCAATTAGCCAAAAGGCTTGTTTTTTGTAATTAACTTTTCCAAGAACGCTATCACGCGTCGTTCCAGCTTCTCGTGCCACAACAGCTTGCTGGGCGCGAATCATTCGGTTAAAAAGCGAAGATTTTCCAACATTCGCCTGACCAATAATTGCAACTTTAGGGAGATTTTTAGACATAGTTTCTTAATTATAACACAATATGCCTAAAAATTCAAACTTTTCAAAATTAAAACCCAACTTTAATTTTTTGTTTTCGAAGATAAATTTCAGATAAAAAGAATTGCAAAAACCCAACAATTGCAGTGGTTAAAAATACGCCAGTCAAGCCAAGGTTTAAGGTTTTTAGAAAAATTAAAATTCCAATTGGGGTTAGAATACTGGTTGCTGCTGCATAAATAACTTGCATAGTGCCATTGTATTTTTTCAAAAATGAACGCGTAATTGAAAGCAAGATATAATAGCGAATTTTTGAACCAACTTCGATCGTGAACAAAATCAAAATCATCGGATTGAGGATTGCGTTTTTCACTGCTGAATCGTTTGAAATAATATTCACCCAAATTGGCGCCGAAAATCCAATCGAAACTGTAAGAATAAAGAAAAATTTTAAAGCTAACCGCCAAATAAATTTATTATTTTGATAAACTTCTTTTTGTGTTTTAAAGCCTAATTTTGAGTTGTAAGAAACGTCAACATTTGCAAGTTCGCCTGCTGCAGAGCCTACACCTTCAAGAAAAGCACCAATCGTATAAATCCAATATCGGGCTGAAACGAATGACGGCGAAAGATATAATAACGATGATGTTGTGAAAATAGCAACAATTCGTGGAGCTAATCTGCGGATAATTTCCCATTTTGTATTTAACCAAAGTTTTTTAATCCATTTCTGATCCAATTCAAAACCATTTTTAAAGAAGTTCGGGCAAGGTTTAGCAATTAAAAAATAAATCAATGGAATTGCGTTAGCCAAAAAACAGGCAATCATCATTCCATTCGCTCCCCAATTTAAAACCCAAAGTGCTATAAAAGAACCAATCGCCATAAGCCAAGTTGTAGCGTGGTCGAGAATCATTGCTTATCGTGTTCGAAAAGTTGCTTTCAGATAAGAAGTTATTAAAAACTGGCTTGGGCAAATCAAGAAAATTGTTGCTACACAAATTCGCCAATAAGGCACATACATTGAAAGCAGTTCTTTCGAAACTCCAAGGCTACCGAGAATTTCGCCCGCAAAAATAAAAGAAACAAGAGCGGCTGGTGTTAAAATTAAATAAACCAAATAAAATGCATTTTTTAAAGGTTTCGAAGCTTTCTCTGCGCTTTTGCCCACCATGTAAGCCGGCAAATTTGCAACTAGAGCTGTTCGAACGGCATAATAAGCACATGAAAGTACCACCCACAGCGTATCTGATACTGCAAACATTGTTAATGATTTTTGAGCATAAGCCACATTTGGATACCAGGCCATTACTAGTGCCCAGTTTGCTTCGACAAGGTTATCAGCAATTGTGCCAAGAAAATTATCGAAGAACATTTTTCGAAGTTCTTTTTTAGTTTTTAGCATATTCAATTATTGTATAATTTTTCGAAATAAAAATCAATATTGAGAAAATGCTCAAGCTTGTGAACTTGAGTCTAACTCTGGCAATGAAGACAAAATTCCGATTGAAATTAAGAAATATTTTGAAGATATTTTGGATATCTTTTATCAGATTATGCTTGATGAAGGAGTTGAAATTTCGAGCGGTTATATAATGAGTTTATTGACTAACCTTGCTGATCTTGCTGAATTACAGTAATTAACAAAAAGGCCTCAATTGAGGTCTTTTCTTCTTTTAAATTACAGCTTTTCAACTTTTCGAAAATCACCAAAATTTAAATCTTTCGGTAAAATATATGAGCCAAAAACTGTTCTGTGTAGTTCTTCGACTTCGTAGCCTATGGCTGAAAATGTTCGGCGTATCTGCCTGTTTCGCCCTTCACTCATGATAACTTTCCAGTTTTTTCGCGAATCATCAAGTCGTTCAAGCCCAAGCTGTGATTTTCCGTCTGGTAGATTAATTCCAAAATCAGCAATCATCTGTTGATGAATTGGTTGAAGCGGCATGTCAAGAGAAACCAGATATTCTTTTACCTTTCGAAATTTTGGGTGGGTCATTCGAAAAGCAAAATCGCCATCATTTGTTAAGAGTAAAATTCCACTTGAATCTTTATCGAGCCGACCAACTGGTTTTAGCACGCTAAATTCTTTTGGGAGAATAGCATAAATTGTTTCATTTTCGCCCTGTTTTTTACGCGAGCAAACATAACCGCGAGGCTTATTAAAAATTACATATTTTTTCTCTTCGCGAGTTTTTGAGATTGTTTTTTCGCCGAGTTTTATTTCATCGCCTGCTTTGAATCGTTCGCCGAGTTGAGCAGTTTTTCCGTTGATAGAAATTCGCCCTTTTTCGATAAGTTCATCTGCTTGCCTACGCGAAATTCCTAGCTGTAATGCCAGGAATTTATTTAAGCGTTCTGTTTTTTGCTCCACAACTTATTGGGCTCCAAAAGGAGGTTGAGGATTATTATTTAAGGGATTTTCGCCTGTTCCACCTTTTAGGATATCGTTAATTTGAAAAGATAATATTTCTTCATCACTTCGACTATTCTCGATTGGTTGAACTACTCGTTCGCCAGAAACAGTTGGTGCGGCTGGCTGATTATTTTGAACGGCTGCTTGAGGCTGATTTACAAAATCACTAATTGGATGAGCCGGAGCTTCAATTGTTGGCGATTCTGGTGTTCTAAAATTTTGAACTGGCACTACTTTAGCGTAGGGCTGTTCAAGCTGTACAGATTGAGGTGCTGGCTGAATTGGCTGGTTTGTAGAAAAAGATATCGGTTGTTCTCTTTCGAATTGAGCTAAACTTGGTGCTGCGGCACGTTCTGGAGATTGAATAGGCTGAATTGGCCGAACTGGTGCTGGCGCTGGTTTTTCGAAATTTTGAATTGGCGCTTGGTCTGCCTGAGTTTGCGCGGTAGAATATAATTCAGCTGGTGCTTTAATTTCTTGCGATTGAATTGCAGGAGTTTCTTCGACGGGCATAGATATTGGCGCTTGTTTTTGTGTAGTTCGCTGTTCTACTGTTAAATCGCCATCTTCAAGAACCTCGTGAACTGTTCGCACAACATCTTCAATTCCCACTTGAGATTTTACTAGATAGCGGTCGGCACCAAGTGCTTCACCGCGACGGCGCTGCTCTTCACTTGAGAGAGCTGTCATCATAATAACTTTAATACCGCGCGTTTCAGTTGTTGAGCGCAATATATCAAGCATGTCAAAGCCAGAAATCTTTGGCATCATTACATCGCTTACAATTAGGTTTGGGCGCTCTTTAATCGCCATTGCGAGCGCTTCTTCTCCATCACCAGCCGAAACGATATCATATCCTTCCGCCAATAATCGAACGCCATAAATCTCGCGCAAACTTTTATCATCTTCTACTAATAAAATCTTTGTCATATTGCTCCTATTATACTATTATTTTTCGAAAAAATCTATACTATTTATGCTTAATTTTTCCGCTGATTCATTATTTTTTGAGCGTATTCAATTTTCATTCTTTCGATATCGTTTAAAGTTGGCTGATTTGATGGATGCTGGCTCGGCTGAGGTTCTATATTCTGCGTAGTTTCCATCATTTGGGGCGGTTGAAATTGTTGATTTTTTATGTCTATTGAACTTTGAGGTGAGTAATTATTTTGAACAGCTTGTGTATTTTGTTGTAAATTTTCAGCCGCTATTTGAGTATTATAATTTTGTACTATTTGAGGATTTAGTACAGAATTTTGGCCATCCTGATTTTGCGCTCCCGCTAGAGGGTTAAAACCTTGAATTTCACCATATTTAGAAAAGTCTTGCTGTGCTTGAATTACCTTTTGTGCCGGTTGGTTTTGCCCAGTAATTACGCCATTTGGTTGTGAAATTGGAGTTGTATTTTGCGCGAAATTGTCATAAATTTGTTGTTCTTGTTGGGCTGATTCAGTCGTATTTTGCATATATGGAGATTGTTGAGCTTGCGAATTCTCTGGTTGTGCATTTTGCGGAATAGTTTCAGGAATATTAATTGAAGTTTCTGGCTGAATTTCTTGGGTGATTTCGAAAACTTCTTCGCTCGGATTTTCTATTTTAGGATCTTTAAGAATTGCCGTAATATCGCGGTCGGCCTCGTCGATTTCGCGTTGATTATTCTTTTGTTCAATTTTTTGGTGCTCCTCAGCTTTTTTAGTATCTTCAATGGCTTTTAATTTTTCGGCATTTTCGCGCGTAATTCTTGGCAATTTTACAGTAAAAGTGCTACCTTTTTTATATTCGCTTTCAACATCCAGGAATCCGCCAATCGACTCGGTAAGTTTGCGCGACAAAAATAATCCAAGCCCTGTACCATTAATTTCTCGCGTTTCAGAATTATCTACACGATAAAATTTTTGAAACAAATGTGGAATATCTTCGGCCGGAATCCCAATTCCACTATCTTTAACAGAAATTTGAATATTGTTGTTGTCGCCGGTAATATTCACAGAAACCATTCCGCTCGGCGTATATTTTATGGCATTTTCGAAAAGGTTATTTAAAATTTCATGTAAGTGATCGCGGTCGGCATGAATAAAAAATACTGGCGTTAGAGTTTTTTCGCCTGTTTTGTGGTTGTCTGGTTCGAAAATATAATTCAATCCCTTTGCTTCAGCTTTTGGTTTTAGTCCTTCCCAAATATTTCGTGAAAATTCAATTGCATCTAAAACAACAGGTTCATTTTTGAGCCGTCCGTCTTCTGCTTTTGTAATATCTAGTAAATCTTGAAAAAGTTGGCCTAAATGCTTGGTGTTTTCGTGAGCTTTTTGAAGGTAAGATTTTGCGCGTGCGTCAATCGTTGCAGTAGCTGGGTTGAGAGCTAAGCCAATATATCCTTCAATGCTTGCAACTGGCGTTCTCATTTCGTGGCTCGCAGTTGATATAAATTCAGCTTGTTCACGGTTTTCTTTTAGCTCTTTCGAAATATCCCTAAAAACTACAACTACGCCAGAATTTTGACCGTCAATCGAGTTTACGGCCAAGAAAATCGGAACAATTTTCCCGCTTTGTGTTTTAATAAATAAATCTCGTGTTGTGAAATTTTCACCAGTTCGTAAAACACGATTCACTGGGTTGGAGATTTCAATCATCTCGCCACCTTCATTGTTTGTAATTTTTAAAACTGAATTAAAAACCAATCCAGCCGCATCACTGCCATTCCAGCCCGTAATTTGCTCTGCTGCTGGGTTGATTACCAAGATATTCCCTTTTGAATCAACTGCTAAAACTCCATCATCGACAGCATCTAAAATTGCTTTTCCATCGCCTAAAAAGCTGCTCGAAGTATTTTTCGAATTTTTATTTTCTGAGTTTTCGCTAAAAATATTTTTTAAGTTAAACATTGCCCACTTCCTTGATGTAAATATTTTAACATAAACAGTTTTGAAAAGCAAGAAAAAAGCGAGCATTTAGCTCACTCTGGTTTAATATAGCTTTGCAACTACCACATCGCAGCATTGCAAAGCATTTTTGAAGTTGTCACGATAAAAGTCGATGATCTTATAATGCACTTCTACATCGTGATCAATTTGTTCTGTACTTAGATCTTTTCGATCTGAAATATTACAAATTTTAGTCTCGTTTTCATCGATCAGTCTTTCGAAACGAACTTGTCGTTTAATTCTTGCACTACGAAGCTCTTCCTCGATTCTGAGAAGCTCTCCGTGCCCTTCTTTTGGCTCTGGGCCTTGAAGCTCCTTTTTTCGAAGCTCCAGATCCATCAGGTGGATAGCATGCGCATCGCAGCAAATCGTTCTGCAAAGATTAAATGCATAAGCCGGAACGACCTCCGCTGCATTATAAAGAACTCCTTCTTTTAGAAGCTCACCCTTATAGCCATTCACCGCAAATGAACGCGGTGATTTGGAATTCAGAAAAGCATAAGCTCCATCAATTCCAGGCTGTTTTTTAGCCCATTCATCAATTTGTTGGACCAAAAAGCTCGCTGCACCTTGTCGCTGATATCCTTCAACTGTAAACATTGAGCCAATTTCACCCAGATGCTGGCCAAAAGAATTGATTTGCGGTTGCATCATTGAAGCTGAAGCAATCATTTTACCTTTTTTATCTAAAAGTAAAGCTACACAAGCTTTCTCCATAATGTCATCTGGTGACATATTTAGAACGGTTTCATCGCTATGTGTTAAGTTTGAAAGCTGAACCGAAATCTCATCCTGCTTGTGTAATCCAAGATTGTGCAGAAAACAAAATATCAATTCACCGTTCTCAACCTTTTTTTGAATATTTAAAATACCTCTATCTTCTATTTTCATTTCCATTTTTCCCACCTCCAAAGTGTTTTTCCTTTCGAAAATTCGATAGATTTTATAATTATATCATAAAATTCATAAAAAAGCAATAATTTAAAAAACACTAAAATAAAAACCGCCCTTCTTTAAGAAAAGCGATTTTTTAAATTATTTTGCGGCCAAAGCTGCTGCGATTCGTTCGCGGCGTTTTGCTTCGCGGCGTTTTTCAATTTTTAGTTTTGCGCGCAAAGCTCGTTTGCGGTCTGCTCCATGCCAACTTTTATGTTTAGCCATTTCTTTCCTTTCGTTAAAAAATAAAACAATTCTGAATAATTATAGCACACTTTTTTGAGAATTTCAAACTATCTGCCATAAACCAATCGTGAGACATTCTGGTAGTAAACTTGCACCGCATGGTGAAAATTTTGAAGTT
>CALIMO010000128.1 GCA_938045655.1 uncultured bacterium | reverse complement strand
TATAAGCCAAAAGGTATAAAAAATATTCGTCTGCTTCTTAAAAACTATAAACTTTCTGATGATCTTGCTTTTCGTTTTTCGAATCAAAATTGGCAAGAATATCCGCTCACAACTCAAAAATATATCAGTTGGTTAGAATCCTCAAGCTATCATGGTGATGTAATAAATCTTTTTATGGATTACGAAACGTTTGGCGAGCATCAGTGGGTGGAATCTGGAATATTTGATTTTTTCGAAAGCTTGGTTTCATATTGGTTAGAAAAACCGGAGCACGGATTCAAAACTGTTACTGAAGCCGCTCAAAGCGAGCCTGTTGCGGAAATTTCTATGCCAAATACGGTAACTTGGGCGGATACTGAACGCGACTTGACCGCTTGGCTCGGTAATTCAATGCAACAAGAAGCAATGAAATATCTTTATGCTTTAAAATCGCGGGTTTATAATTCACGAAATGGAAATTTGGTTGAAGATTGGCGGCGATTAACTACGAGTGACCACCCATATTATATGTGTACGAAATATTTTAATGATGGCGATGTTCATGCATATTTTTCACCATATAGATCTCCCTATGATGCATTTTTATACTTTATGGATACATTGCGAGATATGGATTTTCGGCTGAAAGATATTCCTCCACTCAAGCAGAAAAATATTCGAAAAACGCAAAAAATTCTTCAAAAATCGCTTTTTAAAACCCCAAAAAATACAAAACGTAAGAAGATTTTTGCGCGAATGCTTCATAGAAACTTAATGTTTACAAAACGAAAGCGAGGTTAAAGTGGCAAAAACAGCAATTTTAAGCAATGGTAATTTGAATGTCGGGTTAAATGAATTTGGTCTGGTAAGTGATTTTTATTTTCCAGATAATGGTTATGAAAATCATACACTTGGCCGCGATCTTTTTCATCGTGTTGGAATTAAAATTGGCAATAATTTTTCTTGGCTCCATTCTGGTGAGTGGCTATTCTCGGTTGAATATTTTAAAAATGCTTTGATTTCAAAGACTGAAGCTATTAACCAAGAACTTCAAATTAAAATAACTTTCACCGATTTTGTGGCGAGTGATTTTGATGTTTTTGGGCGAAAGATCCAAGTTCAAAATCTTGCAAATTACCCGCGTGAAGTTCAGCTTTTTTTGCATCAAAATTTTGCAATTAACAGTAGTTTCCATTTAGCTGATACTGTTCAATTTTTACCTTTCGAAAATAATGAAAAGGCTATTTTGCACTATCGCGGAAAACGTGCTTTCATTATTTCTGCTCAAAGAGTTTTCGAAAAACCTCTTCAGGATATTTTTGAGGATTTTGACCAGCACACGGTTGGTTTGTTTGGAATTGAAAATAAACTTGGTTCTTGGGTTGATGCGGAAGATGGCGTACTCTCGGGCTCAAATGTTGAGCATGGACAGACTGATTCAGTTGTTGGGTTTGATTTTTCTCTTGGCGTTTTCGAGAATGCAAATTTTCAATACTCAATTTCTTGTGCCGATGGCCACGAGCTTGCTCGTACAAATCTTCAAAAGGTTAGAAATAATGGCTTTTCGAAAGCTTTAGATGAGACCAAAAAATATTGGCAAAAATGGCTCTCACCTGCTTTACGAGTTTCGAAAAAACTTGATTTAAAATATCAAAAAAGTTTTATTCAAAGTTTAATGCTAGTCAAATCTCATCTTGCGAAAACTGGTGCACCGATTGCTAGCAATGATAGTGAAATGTTGAATTATGCGCGAGATGATTATTCTTATTGCTGGCCTCGCGATGCTCTTTTTGCAATTTGGCCATTAATTCGTATTGGCTATCGCAATGAACCGCAAAAGTTTTTCGAATTTTGCAAAAGATCGTTAACTTCGGGAGGATTTATGATGCACAAATATTTACCGAATGGTGAACTTGGTCCAAGCTGGCACCCATATTCACAAGGTGGCGATACTCGAAATCTACCTATTCAGATTGACGAAACTGCAGGAATCCTTTTCTTGTTCGCTCAATATTATAAAAAATTTCGTGAAAACTCAATTTTGAATGAATTTTATGATGACTTAGTGAAGCCGACTGCTAATTTTTTAGTAGATTTTTGTGGTGAAAATGATTTACCAAAACCAAATTATGAGCTTTGGGAGATGGATTTTCTTTCAACAACTTATTCGACTTCGGTTGTTTTTGCGGCATTATACTCTGCTTCAAAATTAGCTCAAGCTGCGAATCGCGTGCATGATGCAAAAAAATGGCGCG
>CALIMO010000127.1 GCA_938045655.1 uncultured bacterium | reverse complement strand
ACTGGTGTAATTTTTAGCGCTCCAATCTTACGTGAATTTTTCGAATTTAACTTGCCAAACATTAGTCAATTCTGGTTTATCTGCTCAGTGATTATTCTTGTTTCAGTTATCCAGTTATTTATTGCTTCAAGCAGATCTAAAAATAAATAGTCTCTTGGGAGACTATTTTTATTATTATTTCAAAAAGCCAGGCATCGCTAGTTCTGAGCCTTTGAGCGCCTATCTTTAGAAAATAAAAATAAAATCAGGTTATTAAACCTGATTTTACATTGCAATTTTTTTGGTTGAAATCGATTCATTAGAGATTCGGTTTTGTTTTATAGTCCTTCTGTTATCTTTTAATAACTCCAATCTATCTTTAATTTCTTTTGCTTTTTCTATATTTTCAACTTTAAGATAGAGCGAACCGAGAGTTCGTAAAGTTTGAGGTCTTTCGTCAAGTTCTATAGCCTTTTCTAGTGCTGAAATCGCCAATTTATCTTTTCCCATTTTTTCGAGAGCTCGGGCGTAAGCAATATATCGAGTCGGCACAGAATCTTCAATTTCTAGAGCTTGCTCAAATGCTAGGGCGGCTTTTTGATAATTCTCGGTTTCGAGATAGATTAAGCCAACGTTATGAAGACTTGATGCGCTACTTTCTAAGCTTTGAGCAATTTCGAAACATTCAATAGCATCATCAAACTTTTTTTGGCCCGCATATATTATCCCTAAACGGTTATACGCCGTAGCGTTTCGTTCATCAAATCGCAAAATTGTTAATAAAACTTTCTCTGCTCGTAAATATTTTTTATCAATAATTGCCTCTTGCGCTACACGCCACAACTTATCAATTTTATTTGCAAAATTATCCGGTAGGGCGTTTTTTGTTAATTTTTCAGGATTTTTTAGAAAAACATAAGCACTAAGAATAATAATTAAAATCAAAACTAACATACCAATATATTATAGCATAGAAATCAGTATTTTGGCAAATTTTAGCCAAGAATTAGGTCAAGCAGAGCTAACTTAATATTTCCATTTTTAGAGATTCTATCATAAGCTCTAAGTATTTTCTTTGCCATTGTTGCTCCTTTTTTTGGATTTTGAGCAAAAGTTTGGTCAACCATTTTAAGTAAAATTTCTAAAAATTTTAGAACATTATTTCTTTCTGGCTTTAGATCTTTCACAATTAATATTTTTTCGAATTTCGAACCCAAAAACCACCTTTTTGCAAATTCAGCAATCTCCATCTGTTCATTGAAATATTTTTTACTGTTCGAAAGTTTATCAATTTCACCAGGCAAACCGTTCGCCATAAATAGAATTTTTTTCTTATCATCTTCACTCAATTTTGATTTTTGAAGCATCTTAATTGAATCAATCTCCGATATTGGCGGAATTCGTAAAATCTGCGCTCGTGAAAGTATAGTTTTTTCGAAGGCGTTCTTGTTTTCAGTCAAAAGTACAAAAGAAGTATTCTTATTTGGCTCTTCAAAAAGCTTCAAAAATTTATTTTGCGCAGACTCATTCATCTTTTCAGCATTCATTAACACAAAACAACGTTTTTTTACACTCTTAACATTTGCTTTTTGCTGCAAAAATTCAATATCCTCAACATTGATAATTTCAGTTTTTTGCGCACCGTGAATAGTTGGCTTGAATTCAATTATTTGAATATCTTTCGAAAATTTTAACTTTTTTAGAGCAAATTCAAAACCGAACCCACGAGGGATTTCCACGATCGTTGCGTGCGAATTTAAAATTATATTTTCAAAGAAATCTTTCATTTTTATAACTCAAAATTTTCAGGAGTTTCTGCTTCGAAAATCATTCTTTGCGATTCTTTCTCATCTTTTCTGGGCGGAATTGTAATCTCTAAACTTTGCGCATGTAAAAACATCCTATCTTCGCTCTCAGATTTCGAAATATTTTTATCATAAATCCTATCACCTAAAATTGGATGGTTTAGATAGCTTAAATGAACACGCAATTGATGTGTTCGACCAGTTTTTGGCATAAGTTTTACTAACGAAAAATTTTCATTTTCCTTAAGAACTTCATATTTAGTTTGGGCTGGCTTTCCTTTTGCATGAATCATGAAAGTGCTCGGAGCTGAGCCATTTCTCGCAATAGGTAGATCAATTAAGGCTTTTTTTGGATTCAAAACACCTTTAACAATTGCCACATAGGTTTTTTTCGCAGTCCGTTCTGAAAATTGCTTTTGTAGTTTTTTAGCAGTTTCATCATTTTTTGCGCCAATTATTACACCAGAAGTTTCGCGGTCAAGTCTATGAACGATCCCGACACGATTCGTCCCTTTACCAAATTTTGCACCACGACTTTCAAAAAAATCCGCAACAGTAAATTCATCATTTAAAGCACCCTTGCTATGTGTTAAAATTCCACGAGGCTTATTTATCACGATAACATTTTCATCTTCAAAAAGTATTGGAAAGTTGATTTTTTCAGCAGTTTTTTCTGGAATTTCAAACTCAATTTTATCGCCTTTTTCAATTGCATCTTTTGGTTTTTTCGCGATTTTTCCATTCACTTTTACAAAGCCATTTTTAATATATTTTTGAATCGTTGCTCGCGAAAATTCTGGGTAATTTTCAGCCAAATAAACATCGAGCCTTGTTTTTGAAGCAATATTTCGAAAGAGATAAATATCTTTACCTTCAAACGGTAAAGCAAAACTCATCATTAAATCGAGCGGATTTTTAATTAATTCACCTTCAATATAACCAAAATGCTTTCGAAGAAGATCTTGAATATAGGATTCATCATCTTCCGCCATTCCATCAACCACGATAAAAAACTTATGTTTGTTAAATTTAAAAGTGAAAATTTCTGAACATTCATCGGCGGTAATCTTTTTTAGCTCTTCAACATTTCGCGGAACATTTTCTTCACCTGCAATTTGAAACTTTCGCAAAATTTTCAAAATATCACCAGAATTAAACTTTGCCATTTTTATCTCCAAAGTAATCAATCTTCATTGCTTGTTTAACTTCTTTAAGGGTTTGTGCTGCGATTTTTTCAGCCTTCAAACTTCCTTTTTTAAGAATTTCATAAATCATCTCAGGATTTTTTTCTAGCTCAGCTCGTTTTTCACGAATAGGTTTCAAAACTTTGTCCATCTCTTCGATCAAGTATTTTTTAACCGCAACATCGCCCAAGCCACCTTTTTGGTAGTGAGCTTTCATTTCAGCAACTTTCTCTTTATCTTCAGCAAAAACATCAAGATACGCAAAAACTACGTTTCCTTCAATCTTTCCAGGGTCTTCAACCCGAATATGTTCAGGGTCGGTATACATTTTCATCACCTTTGCACGCATTTCTTCAAAAGAATCCGCCAAATATATACCGTTATTTAAGCTTTTACTCATTTTAGCTTCCATTCCGTTAATTCCCGGCAAACGTCGTTCAATGCCTTCTTTCGAAAGAATAACCTCTGGCTCAACAAGCGTATCTGTTTCGTATGTTTGATTGAATGATCGAGAAATTTCACGAGTTAGTTCAATCATTGGCATCTGGTCTTCACCAACTGGTACATGAGTTGCTTTAAAGGCCGTAATATCTGCAGCCTGTGAAATTGGATAGAATACAAAACCACTCGGCACGCCTTCACCGAAGTTTTTTTGCTTGATTTCAGTTTTAACAGTCGGATTCCGCTCAAGGCGAGAAATCGAAACTAAATTCGCATAATACATTGCAAGTTCTGGTAGCTGCGGAATTTGACTTTGCACAAAAATTGTAGTTTTCGAAGGGTCGATTCCTGCCGCTAAATAATCTAGAGCAACTTGCAAAACATTATTTCGAACTTTTTCAGGATTTTTTGCATTATCAGTTAAAGCTTGCGTGTCGGCAATCATAATAAAAGTTTCATATTCGCCCGAATTCTGCAATTCTACACGTTTTTTTAGCGAGCCAACATAATGGCCAATATGCAATTTCCCAGTTGGTCGGTCGCCCGTTAAAATAACTTTTTTATTCATATTTCTCCTTTAAAATCTTATCAATACCTTTCGAAACCTGCTCAATCATTGATTTTGTTGGATCGTGAGCACTCAAAACTCTTGAAGTTGTAATATTTTTGTTAATCCTACCAAGTTTTCGAATATTTCGCCCAATCACAACGGGGTCAAAAACTCCATAAATAATTTTAGTTGGCGTTTTGGTTTTTGAGAGTACCGCAAAAGTATCTTGTTCAATTATTGCTTCTTTTAAAGCTCTTCGAATCGGCCTAAACTGCTCTTGAGATTCAAATTTAGCAACATCAACCGCACCAGTATCAATAACTGCATTCACGAATTTAATTGATTTTTCGGGCTTCTTAACGATTTTTTCATAACCTTTTTTTAAAATAGATTCTTGGATTGTATCGCGCGCTTCTTCTGGCGAATAAATTGGTGGCGAAAGTAGAAAAATTCCATCCACTACGTTCGAATATTTTTTTGAAAATTCTGCCGCTACCAAAGACCCCATTGAATGTCCAACTAAGAAAAGTGGTTTTTTATACTTTTTCATCAAAAAAGCCACTCTTCGAACCGCCCTTGCCTGAATTGAAAGTTGTTGAGCGCCTATCCATTTTGGTTTTGGCGATTTTCCGTGCCCAATTAGATCAACTGCATAAATATCAAGTTCGCCCTCAATTTCGCTTTCGGCTTTTTGCCACATTCCAGCATCACTCGCAATTCCGTGAATAAAAATCACCACAGCTTTTGGGTTTTGAGACTTTCGCATTTTTGTAATATTTAATTTATATGGAATGCGTAAAGTTTTATGTAAAAATGAATCTAACATTAAAAATAGTATACCATAAAACACACATAAAATAAAGTTAGGATATTTTGATAAATATCGAATTCAACCCTGTATATAAATATTATAACAATTTAAAAGCCCCTCAAATGAGGGGACTTATTTTAGTTGATAGAATAAAGAGTTTTATTAATGACTCTTCTTGCGAAGAGTTAACCATGCTAGGATGGCTGTTACCATTCCTAGCAATGTAAAGCCAGATTCTTGTTCGCCAGTATTTGGCAATTGCTTGTCCGTTGTTGGATTTTCCTTTTCCTTATCCTTGTCTTTACCTGGATCTGGCGTTGGCGCTGGAGTTGGATTTTGGTTTTGACCTTGTCCTGGATCTGGCGTTGGCGCTGGAGTTGGATTTTGGTTTTGACCTTGTCCTGGAT
>CALIMO010000126.1 GCA_938045655.1 uncultured bacterium | reverse complement strand
TTTTTCAACTGAGCTCGCCGTTACAATTTTATTATCAGCAAATCCTGCCGCCATCTCTAACAAGCGCACCGCACGCCCTGGCATTTCTGAATCAAATATATATCTTTCGCTTAGTTTAAAAGCTTCTTTAAGTGCTTGAAATTGATAAAACACACCATTTTGATGTTCGAAAATCAACAACTTATCTTGCATAACTGCCAGTGTTTCATCATAATTAGCTGGCTTAACTTGCAACCTATTCATTGCCTGAGCAAGTGCTGGGTTCTTTGCTGAAATTTGCAAAAATCTCTGTTCATCAAGAGTTAAGATTAACCTTAAAGCACCAGCCTGAATAATAGGAAGAAGTAAATTCGAAACGTCAACCGAACCAACACCATCTTCAAAAAATAGCTGGGCATTATCAAGACAAATAATTATATTTTTAGCAGCATAAGCTTCGTTCAAAACATAATTCAGCAAATTTTCTATTTCACCTCGCCCTGGCGCTGCCGCAATCAAAGATGCAGCATCAAGAGAAACAACCTGTCTAAATTTTAAATTTGAAGGGATTTTCTCGCTGCCATTCGCAATTTTTGCAGCGAAAGAATTTACAACAGTAGTTTTACCAACACCATCGGCACCAATCAGGGCAATATTCTGCTTTCCATTACCACCGAATTGTTCAACCATTTTCGAAACTAAATCTTTATGTTGCTCTAAATTTGAAGACATTAAAATATTGTTCGAAACCTGATTTGTAATATTCACTCCAAAACGATTCAAGGTTGGAGTATAACCAAACGACCAATCGCGGGCAATTCCACCAGTTTTCATTGGAATTTTAGATTGACTTATTAGTGAAAAAATATGATCATGCCACAATACACCACGTTCTAAATCCTCAAAGTCAAGATAAAACTGCGCAAGAAGCGTTTCATAATTCGGAAAATTTCGAATTATTGCAAGAGTTAGAACCGAACCAGAAACAGTTTTAGTTTTTAACTTTTGCTGAATTTGTAGTGCAGTTTGAAAAATATTTTCAGGTGAATTTTGTGGAATCTGAACCAAACTTTCAATCGTAGTTTTTCCAAGCCCAAAACGTGAAATAATAAACTTTCCACCGGAACTTTCTAAAACTACTTTTGCGACCTGCTCGCTTGTTGGATTTTTAGAAAGTTTTCCTAAAATATTACTAGCTAACTGTCCTTCAATATTTAAATCTTTTGTTGGCTCCAGCCTATGAAGTTCTCCATTCCACCAATGAACTAAAATTGTGATTATTGATGAAAATGCTAAAATTAGCCAACCAAGAGCCGAATCCATTAAAACTAAACAAAATCCACTCAAAATTCCAACAATTTTCAAAATCTTAATTAGAAATAAAAACCCCCTAAGCCCATTCATTAAACGGGATTTTTTTGCGCGCAAATCATTGTAATCAAAAATCATAAGAACCAACTCCTTTTTGTTTTATTTGGTTTAACTTCTTTTGATGGAATATTTTTTTGCCAATTTTTAAAATCATCCTTAATTTTTGGAATAATTTTTGGTGTCCAACCAGTTGTAAAAATTACAGCAAGAATAATCGGTAAAACAGGTGAAATCAACCATAAAATCAGCATTATTAGACCCCAGATTGCTTTGAAGCTAATAAAAAATACACCAATTATCATTATTATTGTTCGCAAAAAAGCACCAATAAACCGAGAAAAAAGCTTATCAAAAAACTTCTTAATTCGAACTTCAATCGAAGCATTCGAAACACCTAAAGCATCAATTTGTCGAAAAGGCGCAAACCAAGTTTTTATTAAAAGACCAAGCGAAAAAGTATCAATCGAACGTTCGATTCCATCTAAAATCTTCTCAACACGCCAAGCTAGCCCTTTCCCATACCACCAAGTTAAAAAAGACATAAACATAATTAAATTATACACAAATCTGCAAATTTTTACAAGCTCGCATCAGCTAAACTCGCCAAAAAATAAAGCAAGATTGATTCTTCAAAAAACTCTATAAACTTTCATATACATATTTTCCCTACCACTTTTTTATATTATTAAGTCCAATAGGAGGAACCTTTCATGACTAAAAATAGCATATCCTTAAGCGATATTAAAGACATCTCCAAACCGCTATACAGCGAATACATAGAACATGGGTATAAAATAAAATGCTCATTCGAAACATTTACGCTATATCCGATAACCGACCTCACGATCGCCATTTATAGCCGTGGTGAATATGTAAAAAACGTGGGCGAAGTCGATTATATCGGCAAGAAATTTGAGCCGATAGATGAAGGAGTTAATATGTGCTTCGATCCCCTAGAGATCGAGAAAATTATCTTTAAAGGTATCACTATACTACTAGAGAATGGTGCAGTATTAATCTTAAACAAACAAAATTATGCTGTGCAACAAATAACATCAGTGGATGAAATTTCAGAAACTTTAAATTATCGCTATTCAATGATGGATAAGTCTTTCGACTTTGATCCATGTACTTCAGAAAGATATTATAAACAAATGCTGGGCTATAAATTTATAGACATCAGCAATAGGGCTCCAGAGATACTAGAAGGTCTAAAAGTAATGAAGTCTTTCGAAGAAGAGCTAGAAAAAGAAAGACAGTGTATCGCAAATCAAATTGAAGAGCTAGAGAGATGGTTAAATAATTTTGACCAAAAAGTCAAAGATGGTAAAATCATCACTCTTCCAGAATTAAATGAACGCGATTCCAAAATAGCAGAGCCGGAGTCGCTGAAAAATAGTCTGAAAAATATAAATTTCAGACCGCCATAAAATTAGCCCTTCGGGGCTTTTTAAATTAACCCAAAATTCTGCCCTTATTTGTTTTTTTATGTTATAATTAAATAAGGCATTAGCCGTTGAATTTTTATTTAATTTTTGATGAAAGGAATAATATGGAAATAATTATAGCTGCGCTTGGCGTCATCTTTGGCGGCGGTGGAGTTTTTGCGTATCAAAAAGTTAAAACTGCAAATGCAAAAAACAGTTCAGACAAAATCATTGCCGAAGCTCGAAAAAAATCAGCTGAAATATTAGAGCGGGCAAACGAAAAAGCTTTAAAAATTACAGAAAAAGCTAATGAAGACGAATCAGAGCGACGAAAAGAAATTCGAAAAACTGAAAATCGCCTCGCAGAACGAGAAGAATCCCTCGACCGGAAACTTGATCAAATTGATTTACGAACTGAGAAACTTCGAAACAATGAACTTGAAGTTGAAAAACTCAAAAATGAGATTAAAGAAATTCGCAAAAAGCAAGATGAAAAACTTGAAAAAATTGCAAAGCTTTCAAAAAAAGAAGCAGCCGAAAAAATTATGAAAGCTACTGAGAAAAATATAGCTCAAGATGTGGTCAACCTAGTTGCAAAACTACAAAAAAATGCTACTGAAGATGCTGAAGAGAGAGCTCAAGCTATTTTAGTTTCAGCAATGGAACGAATTTCAAGCGAAGTAACGGCTGAACGAACAGTTACCGCTTTAAAACTACCTGATGATGAAATGAAAGGTCGGATTATCGGTAAAGAAGGTCGAAATATTCAAGCACTTCAGCGCGAAACTGGTGTAGATATCTTGGTTGATGATACTCCTGGAATGGTTGTTCTTTCAAGTTTTGACCCTGTTCGCCGCCAAGTTGCACGACTTTCGCTCGAGCTTTTAATGAAAGACGGACGAATCAATCCGGCAAGAATCGAAGAAGTTGTTGAAAAAGCTGAGCGTGAAATAAACAAGGAAATTAATCGTGCTGGTGAAGATGCTGCTCGTGAAGTAGGACTTTCAGGTTTACCACATGAAATGTTGCGACTACTTGGCGAATTAAAGTTTCGAACAAGTTATGGCCAGAATGTTTTGAAACATTCAACAGAAATGGCCAATGTTGCAGGCTTAATTGCTGAAGAAATTGGTGCAAATGTTAAGATTGCAAAAACTGCTGCGCTCTTCCACGACATCGGAAAGGCCGTAACTCATAAGATTGAAGGAAAACACGCTCAAATAGGTGCTGAACTTGCCGAAAAATATGGAATGGATCCCCGAGTCGTAAATGCAATTGCAGCGCATCATGAAGATGTTGAAGCTACAACAGTTGAGGCAATTATTGTTAAAATAACTGACGCAATGAGTGCCTCTCGACCAGGAACTCGAAACGCTTCTGCTGAAAACTTTGTAGAGAGAATGCGCGAGCTTGAAAATGTTGCAACTAGCTTTAAGGGAATAAACAAGGCTTATGCTATTTCGGCTGGTAGAGAAATCCGTGTAATAGTTTCACCAGAATCTATCGACGATCTTTCCGCAATAAAAATGGCACGAGATATTGCAGATAAAATTGAAAGCACAATGCAATATCCAGGCGTAATCAAAGTTAATATAATTCGTGAAACACGCGCAATCGAATATGCAAAATAATAATTTCAAAATATAATAAAATAGCCTTTATAAAGGCTATTTTATATTACATCTTACAGGTTAATCCACTATTTTTAATTTTAGTTGCTGAGAAATCTTTGCAAATCGGCTCATCTCCTTCGGTTTGAGCAGAAAATAAAGGAACTGGGAAATTACTATCATGGAATCCAATTCGACTTTCAATTCTTCTAAATTGACTATTTGCTCGACCAGTTGAATCAACTTTTGGCTGAATACCTTTAAAATCTACAATATTACCATTATTCATAAGCTCAATTTTAAATTCAGCATTATTCATTAAAGGTGTCAACCGAGCATACAAAACATCAGTTGGAGAAACGTTTCGCCCAATATTTATTACCATTTCGCAAGCATAGGTATTTGAGCCAGCCCCAAGATCGTCTGAACATTTCGTGAAAGTATAGTCATTGGTTGACTGTGTAGAATTTTCGTCTCGACGAACAGTTGGTAGATTTGAACTATTCACAACTCGAGAATCTAAGCCTGAAGCAGGATAAAATAGCATTTCACTCGCACCATTTCCGTCATCTGGATAAGGTGTATCCATACTCGTTGATGAATTTCTATTATGTCCAGGAACATAACCATATAATTGGGTTTTTAATATGGCTGGTCTATTTTGAGCCTGCCAATCTTTCAAAATACTAGGGCGAGCATTAGGATTATTTATTGAATCTAGCGATATTTTTGAGCCATTCGCAATATTATTTTTGGTGTGCCACTTAACACGAATCTGGTTAAAACTCGAAACGCCTTTTAAGCTAATAACTGAAGGCGTCCCTTCGTTACTTTGGCCTAAAAAGTCAGAAGTATCTGTTTTAATTTTAACACAAGTATAGGCCTGGTTCAAATCTCGATCGGTATTTCCTCCACCAGAACTTGTTGTGGTTTGCACTATAGTTTCACCACCATTAGTGCCAATTCCGGCAGTTGCTAAAACATAACAATTACCAGACAAAATTGCCTTTGTCATTTCACTGCAATCATATGTCTTACCTTCAAAAACTTTCTTACCAACATCTGCGCCACCGCAAGCACCTTTATAAATTCGTAAAAATCTTTTAGCATCTTCAACTCCCGCCTGAGCACTATCATAAGCACTCTGCGAAAGATCTAGCTTACTAGCCTGCTCTTGGTCTCGGAGCATAATCCGCAAAAAGCTTGCAGACATAATCGAAACCAAAATACTAACCATAATAACAATAAAGATTGAAACGCCGCCTTTTTTAAACTCTCTATTTGTCATATTTAATACCTCACCGGAAGTTCTTTAGTATAAGTTGTAACAATTTTACCAACACTACCAGATTGAGACTGAGCCCACAAGTAGGTATCTGCCGATTGGTTAAAAATTTCAGCAGGATTAGCTAGCGTATCTTTCGCAGTCCCATCAGAGCCAGCAGTTCGCCATAATCGCAATCCTTTCGAAGCTGTTCCACCGCGCACACGCAATTGATTGTTACAATTTTTCATATTAACGTCATTGGCATTCTGAGCACCATTAACCGCACAAGTATTTATTACCCCTTGAGCAATCAACCATGCATCAACTCTTTTTACTCCTTGGTCAATAGTAATATCTCCGTCAGCAATAATTATAATCTGACGAAAATCTGAATCATTATTTACGGCTCTATCAGCATTCACGATATCGCCAGAAATTCGAATATTTTTACCATATATCACTCGAGTTTGCTTATCAGCTGAAATTGAACCAAGTTGTTTGTTCGAATCGCCATAAACTTCAACTTTCGTATTCGCATCTTCGAAGTTCTTTTTTGGAAATTTTGAAGAAATGTTTGAAATTAATGAATTAATACTTGATTTTCCTTGGCCAAAACTACTTTTTGAAGAATAATCTTCAATTGCCAACTTTCGCGTGCTTTGCGAAGATTCAGTTCTAAAATCTTTAATTTTCACACCCGAGAGTGCTTCATATTCAACCCAAGAACCAAGAACCCCTTGTTTAGTTGTAGATAAACTTGTTCGAATACCCGATTTTGAATAAACGCCATTTCCCCAAAATTGAACTTTCGGTTTCTTAACTAGCTTAATACAGATTGGCGCACTATGCCGCCAGTCTAAATTTTCTCGTTCTTGCTTGGCTTGTTCAGCCTGACTTTGATTTGAATTCATCTTATATGGCGAGATAGAAAGCGCCACACAATAACGGGTTCCCGCCTCGGCACCATCTTCAATTGAAGGTATGAAGTCAGCAACTCGAGTATCTTTATTGAATTTTCCAGACCCCTCTTTAACAACACGACATTTTTCAATTCCTTGGTAGTCTTGATAATAGAAATTAGTTGGCGAACAGGTGTCGCTATTTTTATTATCTCTCTTATTACTCTTGGTCGCAAAACCTTCTTTATCTGAAGGGACGCGCCAAGTTGTGATTTTATATTTTATCGATGAGGTTTCAGTCCCGCCTCCCGGAATATTAATTTCTTCACCATCATTGGGGTCGTTTGGCACCTTGCCGTTCGCAGGGATATCTAAATCATCACCCGAGCAGTTTCGAATTTTATCGATTTTAACGCAAGGAGTTATTTCAAAATCGTAAGGAACATAGACACAAGCCTCGTTAGTAGTTTTATTATGTCTATTAACATTATCAATATCCCCAGCCGAAACTCCATATGACATTTTTGAACATATTGTCTTTCCGGCCATATCTCTGGTTACCCTAAAGATTTCCCTATCGGTATTTACTGCATTAATTGTATCCCAAATATTACCTTGATTAACTATTGTAGGCCTACCATCCCACGATTCTTTGTTCCATCTAAAATTATAATTATTTACCGAATAATCACCACGTCCATCATTTCTGAAAGTTTGATAATGACCACTACCGCTAACACTATTTTTATTAAAATCTTTACCTATAACTTTGTGTCTAAAAGAAACCCATTGTCCAACTTTAGCGATTTGGGGATTGTATCGACCATTACTCTTAAATCTTGAATCATCTGAGTTAATTCTCTGGTTGGAATTTAGAACTGCCGCTTTAGTATCTCCTTCAACGTTAAATTTGACTGGCGCCTTGACTCTTAAAGCAATCTTATGTCTATAACAATACCCCGGCCATTGGTTATAAACATCTCTGTCCCAACCATGATTCCCTTTACCATAAAAACCCCAACATTGCCACACGTTAAACCGTATAAATTCACCATCTGAAAGTTTATCTATTTCAGACTCTTTAATACTTATTTTGGTAGATGGGGCAATACGACCAACCTCCCTATTCTTTAGACTAAAATCATAAGCAGCACCTTGAGTCCTACCACCCAGGACAACAGGGCCGTTTATCTCAAGCTTGTCAGCATTTAATTCCCCTTTTTGAATCCTAATATTCGCGGCGGCGGCGTTAGCTGCACCCCTACACGCCATCGCAGCAACGTTAAGATAGAAACTTCTATTATTTTTACTTATTTGGAAATCATTTTTTTCGTAAATAGAGCTAATAACTTTTTCACCTTCGGGATCAGAGGATATCCAGTTTCCCGTTACTGACGTAGGCTTACTATAAGCGCTAAAAGGTTCCTTAGTGTTTTCATATGTTGTTTCGTAAACCCATCCACCATTAGCATCGCAAGAGTCTCTAAGCCTCCGAGCAACACTATCTGGTACAGAAGCAGCATTCGTATTTTTTTGAAAAAACAAAGAACTAAATAAAAAAGCTAGCAAAAT
>CALIMO010000125.1 GCA_938045655.1 uncultured bacterium | reverse complement strand
ATTAATTTCTTTAATCAAAGTACTTAATATTATTATAGAATCAAATAAAGCATCAATCCTTACTGCATAAAAGATATCATCTCCTGCAACATAAAATGGAACCATTTTTTTAATTAATTTATCGCGTTCTTCAGGTTTTTTCCCAGAAATTTCAATAATTTTATCAGTCATAGGGAACTGATGAGCTGGTGTTAAGGCATCAGTTATTGCATGTGCCATCCAACCAGCTTCAAAACTTGCTCGTACAAAATTTTCTTCGTTCAAAGCTTTCGAAATATTAAAAAGATGATTTTCAACGTAGCTTCGAATTGGTGCTAAATCGCCATAAGGCTCAACAAAATGCCAAGGCTCATCTTTTCCTGGTGATTTTGTTTTAATCCCGTCAGGACCACCATTTCCCTCAAAAACTAAAATTTCATCAATTTTAGGAAAGTGAATTTTTGAAAATTTTGGATTTTTCGAAATAATTTCGCGCAAAATTAAGCGAGCCGCACGATCAATCTTTTGATGCGTTCCAGCAATTTTATCTGCTTTTTGAAAAGGAGTTGCTCTTGAATACATATAAACTATTTTACCATTCTTCGTAATAAAAATCAAAAGTTGAAATTTAATTGTGCTTGTGTTAAAATGGAACAAATGAGTAAAATTGCGAAATATCTAAATGGACATATTATTGGCGAAGTTTCGGCGCGCGAAACTCGATTGAAGCAGTTTTCAACCGACCGAAGTTTTCTTAAAATTCAACCAGAATTAGTAGTTTACCCGCGTTTTAGTGAAGATATTCAAAAAATTATGCGGTTTTCTTGGCAGCTAGCTGAAAAAGGTCATATTTTTGGTGTTACGGCAAGAGGCTACGGCGGAAGCACCGACGGTTCTTCAATTGGAAAAGGGATTGTATTAGATATTTCACGACATCTCGATAAAGTTAAAGAGCTTGATTTACGAGCTAAAACCGTTCAGGTTCAAGCCGGGGCAAATTTTCAAAAATTAAATCTTGCAATTGCCTCACAAGCGATGGAAATCCCACAAAGTCCAGCTGGCGAAAGGCTCACAGTTGGCGGGGCAATTGCAATGAATTTGCCGAGCGAAAAGTTTAATTATGGCGACTTAGTAAATTCTGTTAGTGAAGTTGAGGTCGTCTTGAGTAATGGTGATATCATTAATATTGGAAAAATTTCTCGCAAGGAATTAAGCGAAAAAATTGCACTTTCTAATTTTGAAGGAGAGATTTATCGCAAAATTGATACTTTGATTGAAGATAATTACAGTTTAATTCAGCAAATCGATAGCGATTCTAGCTTCGGCTATTCTGGAATTGCAAATGTAAAAAGTGAAGATGGAACGTTCAATTTGATTCCGTTGTTTTTTGGTTCGCTCGGAACTCTAGGAATTATCACCGAGGCAAAAATTCAAACAAATTACATAATTAATGAGACCAATTTTATGGTTGTAAGTTTTTCAAATCGAGATGATGCGCGTGATTTTAACGATGAAATCACTAAATTCACACCAGATATTGTTGAATTATTTGATGGCAAGATGTTTGAAGCTGCAGTTGCTTCTGGTAAAAAATACCAATTTTATCTTGACAGGAATTCACAAAATTTAGCCACGAAATTAGTTTTAGTTGTTGGAATTTCAGATAAAAGTGCGAAGAAAATTACATCAAAAATACATAAAATTGAAAAAATTGCCAAGAAATTTGAAGGTGCAACCGTTTGGATTCCAGAAGACGATGAACGTTCAAAAGCTGAACTTGAAGCGATTCGTGATGTTCGTGAAATTTTGCGAGCAAGGAGCGGTGTAATTAAGCAAGAAATCTACCCAATTCAAGGTGTTTATGTGCCAATTGAACGTTTCGAAAATTTCTATTTAGGGCTTCAAAAACTCGCCTTACAACACAGTATTCCCGCACCAATTCAAGGTTCAGCACTAACCTCTATTTTTGAAATTTTAGCTGAATTCGACTTTTCGAAAATTAGCGATCGTCAAAAATCACTGAAATTCATCGCCGACCTTGGTGCTTTACTTGCAAAAGTCGATGGTGAATTTGCGT
>CALIMO010000124.1 GCA_938045655.1 uncultured bacterium | reverse complement strand
AAGGCATTAGAGCGAATTCCGCGAGATTTACCAACAGAAGAGCGCATTACTTTGGCGTTGAAAGCTGGAATTTAATTTTAAAAAGCCGCACAAATTGTGCGACTATTTTATTTTTTATGGAAGGCTGTAACCTCTTTCATAAGAGCGTAAAATATTGTATGCAAAAAGCCAATTTGTTAGCCATGCAAACTAAGAATATCTTCTTCTTTAAGCTTTTTAAAGCCATATTTGTTACTTTTGGTAATACTATAAATATTACCTTTTTTGTTGATAGCGAAACAATTTCCCTCCTGAATAATTGCAACACGCTCACTTTCAAAGCCATTCGCTACGTCTAATCTTTCAATAAGTGCATATTCTGGACTTACTTTAAACCCGTTTTGGAATATGCGTTTAGAGATAATTCTTGCGAAATCGAAAATAGCTTCAGTTAAATTCTCTTTTGCAACCTTTTCATCTCCATTTGCTACTATAATGGCATTCTTGAAAATATCAATGTCACCTTTAACTAAAGTTTGTAAGTTGCTCATATGGAGCCCTCCTAAATATAAAAATTTCTTATTCCAAAAGAGGAATACTATGTTAAGATTATAACAATTTTTTCTATTTTTGTCAAATCGTGGTATAATATAATCAATGGCTATTGAAAGAATTATTGATGCAAACTTACACGATGACGAACCGCAAGAACAACAGGTTGAGATTTCTTTACGTCCAACGAATTTTGATGAATATGTTGGCCAAGAGCGATTGAAAAAAAACTTAAAACTTGCGATTGAAGCTTCGAAAAAACGCGGTGAAAATATAGATCATGTTCTTCTTTATGGTCCGCCAGGGTTGGGAAAAACTACAATGGCGAATGTGATTGCGCGCGAAATGGGCGCAAATATTCGAATTACGTCTGGTCCAGCAATTGAAAAAGCTGGTGATTTAGCTTCGATTGTAACAAATTTACAAGATGGTGATATTCTTTTTATTGATGAGATTCACCGAATGCCACGCGCTGTTGAAGAAATTCTTTATTCCGCAATGGAAGATTTCAAACTTGATATTGTGATTGGCAAAGGTCCAGCCGCACGCTCGGTTCGGTTAGATTTGCCACATTTTACGGTTATTGGGGCAACTACCAGAACAGGAAGTTTAGCAGCGCCACTTCGAGACCGTTTTGGTCATATTTATAGATTGGAATTTTACACACCCGAAGAGATTTCGAAAATTATTTTACGTTCAAGTAAAATTTTAGGAAGTAAAATTCAAGATGAAGCTTCAAAAATTCTATCAACGAGAGCAAGGTTAACTCCACGAATTGCAAACCGAATTTTAAAGCGGGTTCGCGATTATGCTGATGTTAATGGCGATGGAATTATTGATTCGAAAACCGCTCAAAATGCTTTAAAAATGCTTGAAATTGATGAACTAGGGCTCGATGCAGCAGATAGGAATTTATTAAATTTGGTTATTGAAAATTACGGAACACGGCCGGTTGGCTTAAATACAATGGCGGCATTAACTGGTGATGAAACTGCAACAATCGAAGATTTTTATGAACCGTATCTGATGCAGATTGGTTTTTTACAACGAACTCCTCGTGGAAGAATTATCACCAAAAAAGCATTTGAACATTTAGGAAAGGAATTTAAAGATGAATGATAAGCAAAGCTTGGCGCAAAAATTTGAAGAAAAAATCACACAAAATGGGCAGAATTTAACTTTCGAAAATAACTTGGGGACTCCAATTCAAGTTCAGCCAGTTATGCAAGTAGAAGTTCCTGTTGGTGATCCACGTGTAATTAAAACTCGCCACGAACAATCTGTAAAAACTTATCCAGATATCACGGTTGACGAAGATGAATATGTGGTTCTTTCAATGCGCCGTCATTCACTCGGATATCTTTTAAATATTATTTTTAGCGCATTTATTGGCGTTTTGCTAATTAGTGCGTGGATTGTCATTTGTTTTATGCCGAATCCGCTACCAATTCCTGCAAACTTTAAGCCACAAATTTCTTTGATTTTTGGCTCAATTACACTACTTTTAATTATATTGACTTATGCTAATTATGTCGTGTATCGAGCAAATCGATTTGTGATTACGAACGAACGTGCAATTCAATGGATTTCGAATACGATTATGAGCCAAAAAAAGCAGGTGGTTAACCTTGAATCGATTGAAGATATTTCTTATTCTCGAGAGGGAATTTTGCAACATTTGTTTGATTATGGAACTGTTAAATTGAGCACTGTTGGTGATGAATCAACTTACACTTTTCCATTTTCACCAAATCCAGACAAAAAAGCAGAATTTTTAAGCGACATTGTTGAAGCTGCTCGTGAAAATCAAATGCTTTCTGATAAACTTTTTGAAGAAGGCGTAAAAATGAGTGTAAAATAATAAAAAAACGGCTTTCAAAAATTTGCGAGCCGTTTTTTAATATTTAATTTCGAGATTTTTTAATAAAATCACCTTCTTTTTCTAATTTTGCTCGAAGTGTGAATTTTTTGCATTTACCGTTTTCACAGTTGGTTGGTTCGTAATGATATTCACTTTTTTCTTCATTAATTATAATTCCAGAAGGGTCGGTTAGAAGATTTGGCTCAATGCCTTTAACAACATCTTCGTTGATTTTTTCAGGATAATAGCCATTTTTCTTGTAATAAACTTCTTCCAAATTATAATAAATTTCATTAATCGAAAGTTTTCGAATTTGATCGCGTTGAACTGCGAGAAGTTCGAATCTTTGTATTGTAAAAATTACGCCAACGACAATTAAAAATATAATTACAACACAAATTTCAATAACTGTAAAACCAGATTTTTTCTTCATATATTTTTATTATATCACAATAATATTATCATTGACAAAATTAAATAAAAATAGTATAAATACCTACAAAAGATTATTTAAGAGGTGAGATAATGAAACCAGAAGTTAGAGATGCAATAAATAATATCAACAGATTTATTCAACAACAAAAATACATTGATATCAGTAGTAATTTAAAAGTTGAAGAAAATGTTGTGGCTAGAAATTTAAAAGGTAAAGACCCAGAAGTTGTAGCAGAAGTTATGGAAAATTTAGAACTTATATTTAAAGAAATTTCTAAGGTACATAACAAAGGACAGGCTGACGAATATACCGAAAGATATTACTATTTAAGTGATAAAATCTATGATGATATAGATAAATTTAAAGCAGACTTTTTTA
>CALIMO010000123.1 GCA_938045655.1 uncultured bacterium | reverse complement strand
TTTTCGAGGTTTTCCATGGCGAAATTATAAGCATCTTTTGGTTATTTGTTATAGTTGTGGAATGGCTTGGAATTCTTTATATATTTGGAGCTTTTTTGCGCCGGTCTTTTTGCTGAAAGGTATTAATGCTTATGGTTCAGCTGGAGTTTTGTCTTCAATTTCTTCAATTGCAGCTTTGGTTTCAGCTTTTATTTACGGTAAAGTGATTGACAAAAATAAAGAGCGAGGACTTTTAAAAATCGGGGCTGTTTTTATGGGGCTAGTTTTTTCGCTTCGAATTTTTATTTCGTCGAATCCGCTTCTACTTGGGATTTTAGAAATTATTGCTGCAATGGCGATGAATGGCTTTAATATGGCGAATTTTAAAGGTTTGTATGGTGAAGCTGATGAATCCGGAATGCGCATGCAATATTTGTTTTTGTATGAAATCGGAATGAATACCGTTTCGGTTATTGCTATTTCTTTATTTGTGATTTTATTTTTTGTGCTTCAAGGAGTAGATCCATCAGGTGAATTATCAATGAGGATTATGATTTTGATTTCAAGTTTGTCAATTTTGCCAATGGTTTTTACAAACCATCGTATTTATCGAAATAAAAAACGTCAATTCCAAGAATGATGAAACCTAAAGCTCATATTCACCGATTTTATCTTAATTTTGTATTTTTTGGTGGAATTATTTTTGGCACTATTTTTTCAGTTTTTTCGAAAAATACAAGTCTTAAATCAATTGTTTGGCTAATTTTGGCAACAATTTTATTCTTATTCTCTTGGATTTTTGCTCGAAAGTTTTGTTTAATTTTAGCCTTAATTGCCGGAATTTTGCTTTCTTTGTGGCGAGGTTCAGTTTATAATTTCGAAAATTTAAAGATCGCACAAAATATTAAAAAAGATGTAACTGTTCGAGCTACTGTTCTTGAAGACCCAGATCTTAAGGAAGATGGAAGCTTAAAAATTCGTGCAAAAGTTATAGGAATTTCGAATGAACAATTTAATGGAAAGGCTTTTATTAGCTTAAAAACAAATCAAAAAATTCGTAGGAGCGATGAGATTTTAATAAAAGGGAGAATTTCTGAAGGTTTTGGTGATTTTGCGATTTCAATTCATCGAGGAAGACTTATAAAGATTAGCCAAAAGAGTGATTTTATCCGCGATATGCGAGATTCTTTCGCTGAAGGAGTTCGAAAATTCATTCCTTCACCAGAGGTTGATTTGGGGCTCGGCTATCTTTTAGGCCAGAAAAATTCTTTGCCGGAGGAGATTTCTAAAGCCTTAACAATCACAGCTTTAACGCACATTGTGGTTGCGAGTGGATATAATTTAACTGTTTTAGTGATGGCGGCCCAGCGAATTTTTAATAAAATTTCAAGAAAGATAGCTTTATTTGTAGCGATTTTACTAGTTTTAGGTTTTGTTTTTGTGGTTGGATTTACGCCGTCGATGATTCGTGCAGGGATTGTGGCAATTTTTGGTTTAATTTTATGGTATTTTGGTAGAAAAACCCAAGCGTATTTTCTTCTAACTTTTGTAGCGGCAATAACTTTAATTTTCGAACCTTCGAACTTGCTTAATCTAGGCTGGCAATTATCGTTTGCTTCA
>CALIMO010000122.1 GCA_938045655.1 uncultured bacterium | reverse complement strand
AAAATTTTTAAAACTATGAATTAAATTTTACCAATAAATCAATTGTTTTTTCGGTTAAAATTTGGTTTGCCAAGTTTCGGCGAACATCATCAGATGAAAGCTGTTTTTGAACCTCTTTGCTGTTCCCGTATTGTTCTTTAAGCTGTGTAATTCGGGCATCAAGCTCTTTAGTGTCTGACTTAACTTTTTCAACTTTCGAAAGTTCTGCTAAAGCCAATCCAGATTTTACGCGCATCTCAGCTGATTCTTTAACGTCTTTTTCGAGCCATTCTTCACGAGTTTTACCCATTCGTTCAAGATAATCTTCAAGTGAAAGCCCAGAATACATCAAATTTTGTTGCATATCCATTTCGATACTGCGCTTTTGATCTTCGAGTAAGATTTCTGGCACGGGAACTTTCGAAACTTCTGCTAATTTTTTAACAAGTTCGTCTTTAAATTTTTCATCTGCTTCAGCTTGTTTTTGAGTTTTCAAATCTTCTTCAATCTGTTTTTCGAATTCTTCTTTAGTTTTGAAATCGCCTAATTTTGAAAGGAACTCTTCGTTGATTTCTGGCTCAACATTTTCTCGAACTTCGTGAATTTTTACTTCAAAAACAACTTTTGCACCAGCCAAGTCTTTTGCGTGGTAATCTTTTGGAAATTCCAAATCAAGTGAAAGTTCATCGCCAGCTTTTTTACCGATCAAACCTTCTTCGAACCCAGGAATGAAAGATTTTGAGCCAAGTTCAAGAGGAAATTTTTCAGCTTTTCCACCATCAAAAGCAACACCATCTTTTTTGCCTAAAAAGTCAATGATGACTTCATCACCATTTTTTGCCTCACGCTCAACTTTTTTCTTTTCGGCAAAATTCTTCAAAATTCGATCAATTGTTTCTTTAACTTCTTTTTTCGAAACTTTTACAGCTTCTTTTTTTACTCCTAATTTTTTGTAGTCACCAAGTTCAACTTTTGGCATAATTTCGGTAGTTGCGGTAAATTCTATCTCAGTTCCAGGAATGAATTTTTTAACATCAACTTCTGGTCGATTAATTGCTTGAACTTTTTCTTTTAGAAATGCTTCAGCAACAGATTTTGAAAGCGCGTTTTCAAGCGTTTCTTGATTGAGTAAATTTGGATCAACTTGTGAAGCAACCATTTCTAGTGGTGCTTTTCCTTTTCGAAAACCTTCGATTTTAACTTCTTTAGCGAGCTTTGTTATCGCAACTTGCTCAGCAGCTTTTAATTCCTCAGCTCCAAGAGAAATTGTGAGCTCAACTTTTACATCTGAAATATTCTTTAACTTTGTCTTCATATCTATATAATTATAACACACCATATTTTTTTATGCAAAAAAGAGTGCTAATAAGCGCTCAATAGTTTATTAATATGCAGTCCTCATTTATGACAAATAAAAAGATATAAAAAATAAACTACTGCTGTCTAATGAATAATTATTTTGCCAAATAATTTCGCCGCACGAATTCGTACATTAAAATGCCACTAGCTACTCCAACATTAACACTTCTCGTTGAGCCAAATTGTTCGATTGCGATCATTTCTTCGCAGGCCTTGATCATTTCTTCCGAAAGACCATCGCTCTCGTTTCCGAAAACCAAAATAGAACCTTT
>CALIMO010000121.1 GCA_938045655.1 uncultured bacterium | reverse complement strand
CAAATGAACTCGCCGATTATAATTCAGAATTATCAAATGCGTGTGCTGATGCTTAACAGTTTTTCGAACGTTTTGCGCTGCACGAGCGTAAATTGAAAAACCCTGAGCTTCATATTTTGATAAAATTTCAAAATACTCTTCCCTTTCTGCTGGCGAAAAATTACTAATTGTATCTGTAAATCTCTTCGGAATCAGGAGCAAATGTTTTTCGACTTCAAAACCATCCCAAATCTGATACGGAAACAAGTTTTCAACCAGTACAAAATGCTCAAATTTTTCTATAACCGAATTATCGAGCATTGCTCTGTCGTAAAAATTATAGTCTTCGCCCTCATGTTTTTTATTTTTTGCATATTTTTCATATTTTTTACCAATCCCGTTAGGCTTTCTTGTGTCCATTCTTTTTTATTTTACCTTTCGATTATACATATTCATCTACATAATCTTAGCATAACTTTAATATTTTTTCAAAAAATAAAAAAAGTTGTTGACTTTACAAAAAAAGTCTGCTAGAATAATAATTGTTCGGGTGATTAGCTCAGTTGGCTAGAGCATCTCGTTTACACCGAGAGGGTCTGGGGTTCGAGTCCCTAATCACCCACCAATTGAAATTATATCGAAAAGCTTCAGTCCTGGAGCTTTTTCTTTTTTTTCGAAAATTTAAATTATTGACTTTTTAAGCTTTTTATGTTATTATATAAGTATTCTAGTACCTTTTGATGCTGGAAAATTTTGAAAGAAAGGGAGGGTTAAAAATGATTAACCTTCTTACAAACCTAATCATATTCGTTTTGCGAACAGCTAATGTCATTACTTTTGGTGCTCTTGATAATCTTGGAGTTGTTTATTCAATTCTGATTTTTGCAACGCTAGTAGTGTTCGTCAAGCTTGACTCAAAAATTCAAATCTGCGATTTTTGGCGGAGTTCTGGATTTTTCATTAAAACTCTCATTTTCATTGGGGTTCTATTCAACACACTTCCCCAATGGTATTTCTGGGTTGCGGGTGTGATTTTGGTCGTTTTGGCATATTCCTTAACGACCAACCCTGATGATGAAGAAGATGAAGAGCCATCGATTTTAGCAAGAATTTATGATATCCTAATAGAAGAATATCATAAAAAGGGCTTAAAAAATTCTTCTAAAAAGCTAGAGGAGCCAAAGAGTCGGAAGTTTCCACCTCGTAAGCTTCCGCCAGTACAATAATAAATCACCTTTTCGAAGGTGATTTTTCTTTATTTTTTCAAAAAAAATTAAAGCGCTTGCGTTTATTTAATATATATTATATGCTTATTGACTTTTTTATACTTTTGTGCTATAATTCTAGCAGTTGACATATCATAATCAGCAGATCTGTCAATGAAGCTTAAAAATCGGGTTATTATGAGGTATGAATCGTGATGCCTCAGTGTTCATTATTATTCCGATAATAAAAATCAAACGAAAGGAAGGTGGAAAAAATGAGCACTAATAAAAAAATCAAAAGAGTCCTCAATAAGATAGTAGGACGCATTGACATCCGTAATAAGGAAGATAGAGATTGGTATAATGATGTTAAGGATAAAGCCTCAACTTTCAAAACCAACGAAGAAAAATTAGAATACCTTCAAGGTATTCTAGATAAGTTGAAAAAAAATGACGGTGAAGCTGCTAGTGAAGCTACAAAATCAAATACGTGGCCAGCAATAGCTCTAGGGGTCGCGCTGTTTATACTTGTAGTTGGCGGAGCAGCGTTATATTTTTCGTTTTTGGCACCAAAAAGTGCCAGTGCAAGCAATAACACGGTCGCTACTTCTTCCGTAGCCAATTCAAATATGGATCTTCCGAAGGAAGATTTCCAAGTCATCGACTATAAGGTCGACGGCGATACTGTAGTTTACAACAGACAAATTGCAAATACGCAACACAAAGTATTTGCAAATGGGTCAGACGAAAACACTCTTTCAGCAGACACTGAAAGAGCAGTCAACGAGATGATTCAATATATGAGTCATAACGCAACTGCTCTCAAAGAGAAAGCCATGACCTTTGGTATCGTCGATGTAAAAGCCGATGTCAAAGACTGGCTGGTAAAAGGTAAAGATGGAAAGGTCTACTACAACAAGAAAGGAAAAGACGTCTACTATCAGACAAAAGCTTTCCTTTCTCGGAGTCAAATTTCTTCTAAGAAAATGGAAGAAGGCTCAAACTATTACACTACCGGCGTCAATGACAAAGGTGATGTAGTAATTAGTAGAGGGATTCAGGATCTTTCAGGCCAAGAATATGTTGAGGTTTCGAATCCAAAAGATTCAACTGAAAAGTATAGATATTGTGTTTTGATTTACTGTGGCAACACAGTAATGCAGAGCAACAACATTCCTGGGATCTCAACAGAAAAAATCGAGATCCCGAAACCTAATAAGCCAGACAAACCTGGAGAACCTTCAAAACCTAGTGAAGGTAAAGTTTCTCCAAAAGACCCTGGTAAGGATCCAGCCAACCAAGGTAAAGCTTTGGTTGGCGGAGGTCAAAACGATGGATCTTCGAATAACGCAGAAACTTCTCAGGCAAAATTACCTGAAAGCTACTCTGCTCCAACAGCTCCATCTGCACCAGCAAGCTCATCTGCACCAGCGCAAGATGCTCGTATTAGCGAGCCATCTCAATGGTCTGGCGCTGGAACAGTTACAGATTCCAATGGGTCTACGAAAGTAGAAGAAAATGGAGCCGTAACCACCCCAGATGGCCGGAAATATGATGGCTTGGTGGGTAAATCCGCTCCTAAAGTAGAATCTGGAGCGAATGACACAACAAAACCATCGAGTTCCGCCAATTTTGCAGGAGTCAATGGCTCTATGAGTCAACCTGCAATTGATGACTGATTTTTTAACGATTAGCACTTTTTCGAAAGATTTTGATCTTTCGAAACTTACGCTGGGCGGTTTTCCGCCGCCTGGCTTTACATTGATACTTCTTAATAACCCGATTTTAAGTTTTAACAATTCGGCTAAAGCGAAGAAAACAAAATATTGACAAACAGAATTATGATGATACTAATAATAAATTCTAATAAGTGGAGATTAGAAGGGAGAAAATGAGGGACCAAATGAAAAAACTCATTAATTTTATTAAAAACCATTCAATAATCTCTGGTTCAGTTTTGGTGGCAGCAATAGCCCCAGCTCTAGTTTGGGCTTGGGGTCCAGCTCGACCATCATTTACTATTGAAAAACCAGCAGATTATATTACATTTAACTCAATCACAAATAACCCTGTGATTGGCGGAGACGAAAAAGATTTCGTTGGAATCCGTGAAGTTGGCTCAAACGCAAAATGGACAAACAATATGAAAGTTCAAAATGGCAAAGAATATTATGTTCGAATGTACGTTCACAACAACGCAGCTTCGAACTTAAATCTTGTTGCCGAAAACGTAGTGGCAAAACTTAACGTTCCAACAACAACAGCAAAAAATGTGACTGTTCAAGGTCAGATTTCAGCTTCAAATGCAAAACCTAACACAGTTTGGGACGAAGCAACTTTTTCAAGTGATAATGACTTCAACTTAGCTTATGTTGCCGGTTCTGCCCTTTTCGAAAACAACGGAATGGGTACAACTAAACTTCCAGATAGTATTGTAAATAATACTGGAGCAAAACTTGGATACGACAAACTTGATGGAAAAATTCCTGGATGTTTCCAATATGCAGGCTATGTAACCGTTAAAGTTAAAGCTCAAGTTAGCCAACCGCAAGAAAAAACTAATATCGACCTTGCAAAAACAGTTCGAAATAAAACAAATGGCGAAAAATCTTGGGTTGAAACTGTAAACGCAAAATCTGGCGACACAGTTCAATTCCAAATTCACGCTAAAAATACAGGTTCTGCAGGAATTCAGAATCTTGTAATTCGCGACATTCTACCAAAAGGTTTGAATTATGTTGCAGGCTCAACAAAGCTCTACAACACATCAAATCCAAAAGGATTGAAAGTCAGCGACAATGTCATTCAAAATTCTGGAATCAATATCGGTTCATATCAACCAAATGGCGATGCCTATGTTCGATTTGATGCGACCGTTTCAGCTGAAAATAATTTGCCAGTTTGTGGAGAAAACACTTTAACTAACATCGCTCAAGCAAGTGATCAAAAAATTGTTAAAAACGATACAGCAAGCGTAAAAGTTGCAAAAAAATGTGAAACTCCTAAAAATCCGGCTTATAAATGTGAAGCTTTAAATTTAAACATTGTTCGAAAAGATGAAAAGCAAATCACCTATGCAGCTGACACAAAATATTCAGTAAAAGATACGGAATTTACCGGAACAAAATATGTAGTAAAAAATTCAAAAAATGAAGTTGTTGCTGAAAAAGTTGTAAACGGTGGAACTAAATTCGAAATTACCGTTCCAAATAATGTGAATGAAAAATACACAATTACCTCAACAGTAATTACCAAAAACGGTGAAAATTCAAATTCGAATTGTGAAAAATCTTTTGAGACTAAAGCTCCAGCGCCAGTTCCATCTAAACCGGAATTGGTATGTCGAAATATTACAATTAACCAAATTTCTCGAACAAAATTCGAATTTAACACTTCTTATACTGTAAATAACACAACATTTGTTGGTGTTAAATATATCGTAAAAGATCAAAGTGGTAAAATCGTAATCGAGAAAACTGTAAATAACGGTTCAAAATTAACACTCGACATTGAAATTGTTGGTAAATTCACAATTTCTTCAACTGTTATCACAAAAGATGGCGAAAACTCAAATTCAAATTGTAAAAAATCTTTTGAAGTTAAACGTGAAGAAAAACCTTCAATCCTTATCAAGAAAACTGTAAATAATCAGAAAAATGCCAAAATTGAAGCAAATACTGATTTTAACTACGAGATTACAGTTTCGAATAACGGAAATGTTGATTTGAAAGATGTTGTTGTAACCGACCGCGCACCAGCAAATATAACTTTTGTAAGTGCCGATAGCGGTGAAATCAAAGACAATACTTTAGCTCTAAAGATTAGCTCTTTGAAAGTTGGTGAAAGTAAAACTATTACAATTAAATCACAAGCAACAGCAACAGGAATAACTACCGTAAATACAGCTTGCGTAGATACGCCAACAATTCCTGGCAACAATGACGGTTGTGATAGCGCTAAAGTGGAAGTTCCAAAGAAACAAACTCCACCAACACCTACACCAAACAACCCAACACCAAATATTCCAACAGAATTGCCACAAACTGGTGCAAATACACTTTCTGCAATTCTTGGATTAACTTCAATGGTGACCGCCTTTGGTTACTACTTCGCTAGCCGAAAAGCTGCAAGATTCTAAGCTGACCGCTTCTCAATGGAGCGATCAAGCTTCAAATCTAAAAAAATAGACTTCCACTTGGAGGTCTATTTTATTTTTATAAATCTTGCTGGCCTTTTTTATCAGCAATTTTTCTCGCTGCTATAATTACATTATCTATTAATGAAGCCACCGTAAGCGGACCAACACCACCCTTTACTGGTGTAATTGTTAAGTCTTTTCGAAAATCACGAACTTCTTCAGCTACATCACCTTTAATTTTACCGTTTTCGCTTGCCGTTCCAGCATCAACAACCACAGCTTTATTTTTTAGCATTTCTGAAGTTATTAAATTTGGCTTTCCAACAGCTGTAATTACCACATCAAAATCTTTAAGCTGCTCTTTCATTTCTTTCGAATTAAATTCATCAAATTTCGAAACTGGCACACCAGAAGCCTCAAGTATTTTTGAAAGCGGTGCACCTACCAACTTACCTTGGCCAACAATAGCAACTTTTTTATTCTCTAACGAAATATTATACCCTGCCAAAAGCCAATTTATCGCCTGAGCTGTAGCTGGCACAAAAACACCACCGTTCAAACCGTCAACATCTTTTTCTTTAGATATTTCCGATAAAATTTGCTCAGTTTCCTCTTTCGAAATCTTCTCGCCATTTTCATCTTCAAGTGGAAGTTGAACAATAATTCCATGAATATTTTCATCAAGATTTGCTTTTTGAATTTCTTTTTTCATGAATTCAATAGCAACTTTTCGCCGCTCAACCTCAATTAGAATATCTTCACCATATTTTTCTTTAAGCCGCATATAAGTTTCAGTTACAGGATTTTTCGAAGAGTAAAAAATTACTAATTTTGGAAAAACCCGCCAGCTTTGCCGCAAAGCCCGCACTTGCTTAGCTTGACGCTCCTTAATAAAATCGCGGAGTTCTGCACCATTTAAAATTCTCATTCTTTTATTATACGCAAATATATTGAAAAATTCAATTTTTTAATATATAATTTAAAATATAATCATTACAGAAGTTAATCAAAGAAAGGATTTTTGAATGTATAATTATAATAGTTACCACACATATGGGTACAGAAATTACAACCATAGCGCAGACGCTGAAGCTATTGCTGGAATATCTATTGCATTCT
>CALIMO010000120.1 GCA_938045655.1 uncultured bacterium | reverse complement strand
CGCTCTGAACTAAAAGCTGATCGTGAAAAGGGTAGTTTTTTATTGCGAGATGATGAAGCTCAAAGCCCGAATATTATACATTTTATACATTTCAAAGGTTATTGCGCAAACTTCGAAACTTATAAAGGCCGTGAAGATAAATTTAGCTTGCGGGAAAATCAATTTAAAACACAAGAAGAACTCGTTCAAGAAATTCGCACAATGAAATCTGTTCACCGAGAAGTTCCAACGGGGAAACGTTTTTCGAACATTATTCGAGCAATTTCTGGAAATATTGCAGCTTAATATCTAGCAAAAATAAAAATCGGTAGAAATATCGATTTTATTTTTAAAAAAGTGTTGACTTTTTAATGCGCTTGTGGTAAAATACGGTAGTAAAATAAATTAAAAATAAACAAGGACAGAAATGAAAGAGGGATTAAGGAATGAAAACCCTAGGATCGAAGGTGATTACACACAACCTAAAAATGCCTGGGAAGTCTCATTAGAAGATTTGCCTGCAGGATCTCAGCGAGAAGCAATGGAAAGTGCTGGCTTTAGCAATAAAGCCGACTGGAAATATGCTACAGAAATGGGATTTAGCAGCGCAGATGAATTCTATAAGAGTCTGGCAAATAAGCCTTATGATCAACTAACCTTCAGGGAAAAAGGAATTTTAGAGGGAATAACTCGACCAGATCAAGAGACTCAAATTACAGAAGCAGATGCAAGTGATTATATCGAAAATCAAGCCAATCAACCACTGCAATTGGGATTTAATCCAGAAAATTCTTCATTGGATTATCTCGATAAATTGCGACAAGAGGCATTTGCAAAAGGTGGTGCAGACGATGCAGACTTTGCAAAATATAATCAATTGTATACTGAGAAGCTTTCAGAGATTAAAGGAAGAATAGAAGCAGATAAGCAAAATCAACCATTGGCGCTTGAATATTCTGGTAACAATAGTTCAGATATAGTGAGTCTGAATCAGGAAGGTGTAGTTGAAGGACTTGTAGTCGAAGACTCTGGTAAAAAAAGTGATATTCAGGTTCAGATTGTACAACCTTCAAATGAAACTATTGAGCTAAGCGATGCTGAATTTACGGTTAGCAAACAAAAACGAGCCGATAGGGCAAAAAAGGTTGTTGATCAAGATGATAATATCGAAGCTAAAGCTGGACGATTCCAGAAAATTAAAAAGTTCATTGGAAGTAAAGTTATGAAATGGAGCGCATTGGGAATGCTTGGTCTGACGATTTTCGGAGTTGGAAGACAAGCTTCCGAAGGTCTTAAGTCAAGTGACAATTCTCCTCAAACTGAGCAAACTTTCTCTGGCACTGTTCATGCAAACAGCCTAAATGAAGCCGCAAACTTCAACAGTGATGGTTCTATGATTGAAAGCGAAAAGAACTTTAACAACGGTAAATATGACTCTGAAAATGATGATTATAATAAGATCGATCAAAAAGAGAGCAAATATTCTATCGGAACGGATACTTCAAAACTTTCGAATGAAGAATATCAAAAGAAAATGATTGAATCGCACAACGAAGATAATATTGAATATATGGGGCAATTCTTCGTGAATGATGCCGAATCTGCTCAGAACCTACTTGGAATTTCGAATACTGAGGTTGATGATTTGGTTGATGCCGCTCGAAATGGCGATCAAACGGCTTTCCAGAAATTGAATGATGCATATTCAAAATATATGGAAGGCGCTAAAGTTGTTGGAAATCAAACTTTGGACGGTGATTATTACTCGCTATTTGTGAATTCTAATAAAGACTATGCTCATGCTGAAGGTGCGTTCGGTGGAACAGCTCGTGTGGTTGAATTGAAAAATGGGCAACAAATTTTGATTCGTGACCAGTGTAAGCAAATGGTTATGAAGAAGATTGCTGAAGTTCCAAACACTTGGACGACTCCAGTAATTCCATTCGAAGAAGCTTATACTCCGCCAGCCCCAAATATTGAAAAACCACCAGCACCTACACCAGAAACCCCACCTAAGACACCGCCTACTACACCAGAGATACCTCCAAAAACTCCACCTACCACACCGGAGACACCTCCAACTCCGGAAACTCCACCTGAAAAACATGATGACACCAAATTCAAGACCGATCAGTCTATCTATAATATAGATAATGCGGTTACTAAAATGGATAAAGGTCAATTAATAGGTGAAGCTTCTCAAGAGGAAAGGAATAATAATATAAATCCTGAAGTTACTCCTAGAACAGCAACTGGTAAAATAAAAGCTGAAGGTGTTGGTCAATCTATAGATGTCTCAAAAATAGGTGAACAACCAGCTGGATATACTGGCGAAACTACTGCAGAGGCTCAAGCGCAAGCCGCAGAACAAGCTGAACAAGCACAGGTTGAAACCGAAGCTAAGGCTCGTGAGGCTGAGCAAGTACAAAATAAAACTGTAAATATTGGTGGCGAAACTGTGAATTATAACAATGTTTGGGCAGCTCAACAAAATTATAACCAAACATATGGTGCTTCAGCTGCTACAAATCAAAATAATACACAACAATAAAATAAAAAAGGTAAGAAATGTTAGTAAAAAATAAATTACAAACTTTGGGGGTTGCGGCATTCGCAGCCCTCATCGGGGCGGTAGCTTTAGGCGGAAGCGCTTTCGCCTATGGTCCAGAAAGGCAAACTTTCACTGCCGAAAACCCTGCCGACTATGTAACATTTAACTCTATTACAAATAATCCAACCGTTGGTGATGAACGAAATTTCGTTCGAGTTCGTCAAGCTGGCGTGGGAAATTTTGTTGATAGTATTGATATTGTACCTGGTCGAGAATACGAAGTTTATATCTATTATCATAACAATGCGAAAAGCTCTTTAAATTCAAAAGAAAATAGCTATCGTGGAATTGCTTTAGACGCAAAACTTAACACAATTGTTCCTTCAACGATTTCGAAAGGTAAAGAAGGTCTAGTGCGGGCAGAAATTACTGCTCGAAATGCCCGACCACAAAAAGTTTGGGACCAAGCTGTTTTGCGTTCTCCTTCGCGAGATGTTGCTTTGAGATATATTCAAGGCTCAGCTAAAATTACAACAAAAGGTGCAGTAAATGGTCAAATCTTAAATGGAGGAAATCTGTTCAGTTCTGGCACAAACCTTGGTTATGATAGCTTGAACGGAATACTCCCTGGATGTGACCAATATTCAGGTGTTATAACTTATCGATTTAAAGCAGATTTTGCAGATTTCGAAACAACTAAAACAGTTTCGAAAGCTGGTGCGAATAATTTTGCAAAAAATCAAAATATCGGCTTAAATGATGAAGTTGAGTTTAAAATTACTTATAAGAATACTGGGACAATTTCACAAAATAATGTAAATATTAAAGATTTACTTCCTGCTGGATTAGTTCTTGTTCCTGGAACAACTCGAATTACAACTCCATCAGATGCTGCTGGTAAAATCTTGAGTGATAATGTTGTAAAATCTGGAGTTAACATTGGTAATTACTCGTTTGGCGGTTCTGCAATGCTAACCTTCCGTGCAAAAATTGATGCTTCAAAATTAATTTGTGGAAACAATACAATCACAAATACGGCTCAAGTTTTAACTGAAAACGGCGGAAAGTCCGATAAAGCAACTGTAACTGTGCAAAAAAATTGTACACCGCAAGAACGCAAAGAATTTTGTGAAATTCCTGGAAAAGGAAACTTAAAGAAGAATGACCCAAATTGTAATGATAAATGTAAAATTACGGGTCTTGAAAATCTTGCAGCTAATGATCCAAAATGTGCTGAAGTTCCAAGTGAACTGCCACATACTGGTCCTGCTGAAGCTGCAATGATGGTGATTGCGATTATGGCAATTACTGGTGCTGTAGCTTACTGGTACCGAAGTCGTGAAGAAATGAAAAAAGCAACTGCTGAATTTACGAAAAAAGCAAATGAAGTTGTTGAATCTGAAGCGACAAAAACTCACGAAGCTAAAAAATCTGAAAAAGTAGAGAAAAAATAGTTTCGAAAACTAAATAAACCTCGCATGAGCGGGGTTTATTTTTTTTGTTTTACTGGACTTAAGTTTAAAAAAGTTAGTAAAATGATTATGTCGCACAATTTTAATTTTAAGTGTTTCATCAAATCCATTAAACATAAAATATATAG
>CALIMO010000119.1 GCA_938045655.1 uncultured bacterium | reverse complement strand
CGAACGAAATTAGTAAAAAAATGGCTGAAATTGATGAGATTCTAATAAAAATTGAAAGTGGCGAAATTCCTCTTGAAGAGGTTTTTGAAAAATATAAAGAAGCGATTTCGAAAGCCGAAAAACTTGAGGAAGAACTTGATTCGCTTAAAAATGAAATTCAAATTTTGAGTAAAAATTTTGCACGAGAAGAATGAAATCTCGCCGTAGCGAGATTGAAACTTCGAAAGAATTTTCAGCATTTTTTATAATTTTAGCCAAGAAAAACCCCGCAGTTTGTTGCGGGGGAATTAAATGTACTGCCTATCAAGCCTGCATATACTCTTTATATAGGTTGTTTATATCCATTTCTCGGAAATACCATTTTTTATAGTATTCACTATGACGGTTTTTATCCTTACGATAAAGCGAAATGTTTAGTTTAATTCCTGCTTTATCACATTCTTCTTTTAATACGGTCAAGTATTTAAGCTTATCGTATCGCTTATCAGCGAAAACGAGAAGCTTGTCTCCCTCGTTTAGCTTTTTGAGGAACTTTCGAATACTTATTCGAACAGATTCTTCAGTTGTTGGATTGTACGGTAGGATAAAACTATCAAGTTGCAGATTAGTGTTGATAAGCGTTGATTCGGTTAAGGCGACCGATACTAGTACCATTTATTGGTACCTCCTTTTTATTTTTTAGCTTTCTGAAAAGCTATAATTAGTATTATAGCATAAAAGCTCTTAAAAGTCAATTTGAATAATGATAGTAATATGTGATATAATGGGGTTATGTTTGATACAGATGAATTTAAATTAAAAATGACTGAAGCCGTTGAGCATTTTAAGAGTGAAATGAAGAAGGTTCGAACAGGCCGAGCGCATCCTTCAATGCTAGACGGTGTTATGGTTGAAGTTTATGGCACAAAAATGCCATTAAACCAAGTTTCGAATATGACCGCACCAGAAGCAGGGATGATTCTAATTACACCATTTGATGCGAATAATATTTCAGCAATTTCGGCTGCAATTCGCAACGATCAAAGCCTTGGATTCAACCCAAGTGATGACGGCCGCGTTATTCGAGTGCCAGTTCCACCGCTAACAGAGGAACGCCGTAAGCAAATCGTAAAACAAACTTCAGAAAAAGTTGAAGGCGCAAAAATTACACTTCGAAATATTCGCCAAGATGCTTTAAAGCACGCCAAGAAACTTAAAGATGAAAAAGCTTTAACTGAAGATGATTTAAAGAGAATTGAAAAAGAAATTGATGCTGAAATCAAAGATTTTAGCACACAAATTGATACAATTTTTAAAGAAAAAGAGAAAGAAATTCTCACAATTTAAATTGTTTTTTGCTAGCACATAAAGTTGTGCCGGCAAAAGGTAATTTAAGGAATTTCGAAAGGGTAGAATGGAGATTTTGAATTTAATTTTTGGTATAATTATTGGTCTAATTTCGCTAACTTTTTTGGTTGCAATACATGAACTTGGTCACGCGCTTGCGGCTAAGAAAAATGGTGTAAAACTTAAAGAATACGCAATAGGTTTTCCGCCAAGAATTAAAAGTTTTAGAGCAAAAACTAACAAAATTCTACCAAAAAGCACAAAAATTTCAATCGGTGCGATTCCACTGGGCGGTTTTGTTCGGTTGAAAGGGGAGTACGATTCAGATTCTAAAAAAGGTGATTATGGTGCGGCAAGTTTTTGGGCAAAAACTCAAATTTTATTTGCTGGTGTTGCAATGAATTGGCTAGTTGCTTTTGTTATTTTTACGATCCTGTCGATTTTTGGAATGCCAAAGTTAATTTCGAATCAGTTTTATTTGAGTTCTGATGCTCGAATTTCTGGTGGTGGCGTGCAAGTTTCGCAGATTTCGAATGATTCGCCTGCACAAAAAGCTGGGTTGAATAAAAATGACACACTTTTAGAGTTTAACGGTCAAAAGGTTGAAAACTCCACTAAAATTCGCCAAGATTTAAAAAATAACGCCGGTAAAACAGTTTCTTTAAAGATTAGTCGAAACGGTAAAGAAATTTCGAAAAGTGTAAAACTCAACGAAAAAGGTAATAATGGCTTTTTGGGTGCGGTTTTGTCTGAGGGAATACAAAAAATTCATGCAACTTGGAGCGCACCGATCGTTGGGCTTGGTACAACAATTCAATTTACGGGCGAAACTTTTAAAGGTGTTGGTGAACTTTTTATGAACTTTTTTGGCGGGGTTTTCGAAAAAATAATTCCGAATCCGCAATTACAGCAGAAAGCAAATTCTCAGCTTTCGAAAGCAGGCGAAAGTGTCTCTGGGCCAATTTTAGTGATTGGTGGGATCTTCCCGAATATCATCTCGATGGGGCCTGATATGATCTTAATGCTAACTGCAATTATTTCAATTAGTTTAGCGTGTATGAACGTTCTGCCAATTCCTGCACTTGATGGTGGTCGTTGGCTGATGACTTTCATTTTTCGAATTTTGCTCAAAAAGCCACTCTCAAAAGAGACCGAAGAGAATATTAACGGCTGGAGTTTTATGTTTTTAATGGGTCTTTCGCTTTTGATTATTTTTCTAGATTTTACAAAGATTTTTAGAGGTTAAAAATGAAGAATAAATTTAAAAATATATTTTTAAAACTTCAAAAAAAGAATGAAGAAATGCTTTCGAAAAAACCTTTAAAAATTATTTTTTGGATAATTTTTCCAATTTTGTCATATTTTGCGGCGAGTTATTTTGCAGCTGTAATAATTCGGCTTTCTCTCACTTTAATTTTTTGGAATAATGATGCGGGCTATCGAAATGCGGCTTCGAACACGATTACTACTACAATTTATTCAGCGTTATTTCTTGGATTAATGCTTGCGATGGTATATTTTATCCCGACCAAATTTTTTAAGCAGAAGATTTCGAAAGATGATGTCGCTTTAAATGGTGTGATTACTTGGCAAGATTTAGGTTTGGCAATTTTAGGCTTTTTAGCATCGATGATTGTTTCTGGCGTTTTGTTAGAATTTTTGCCGAATATTCTTAATTTTGATAAATTGCAAGTTCAAGATTTAGCTTTTCAACGCAGCGGAATGATTCATTCTTGGCAATTTTTGCTAGCTTTTATTTCAATTGTTATTATTGCACCGTTTTTTGAAGAATTGATTTTTCGCGGAATAATTTATGGCCAACTTCGAAAGGTGAATGTTCCGCTAGCTATTTTTATAACGAGTTTACTTTTTGGATTTGTACATTTTCAAATGAATGTTGGCGTAACGGTATTTGTGATGAGCGTTGTGATGTGTCTTATTCGCGAAAAATGGACGCAAACAATTTGGTCGGGGATTGTAATTCATATGATTAAAAATGGGATTGCTTTCTTTCTGCTTTATGTTTTGCAAACTATTCAATTCTTTCAAGCTTAGCGTTGACTTGAATTAAAAACTTTGATATAATTATAAGACTTATTTAGAGGATTTTTATTTTATGAAACAAGAATTTAATATTACAAAAAAAGGAAAAAAAGAACTCGAAGCTGAACTAGAGCTTTTGATTTCGCAACGTAAAGAAATTTCAGAAGAGGTTGCTACTGCGCGTGATTTTGGTGATTTGCGTGAAAATTCAGAATATGATGCTGCTCGCAAAAAACAAGCTTTAGCAGAATCTCGAATTATGGAAATTGAAAACATTTTGCAAAATGCTGTGATTATTGGCAGTGGTGAAAAGGGTGTTGTATCTCTTGGGAATCAAGTTAGCTTAAAAAACCTGGAAAACGGTAAAGAGGTAAAATATACAATGGTTGGTGCGGTTGAGGCAAACCCCCTTGAGGGTAAGATTTCGAATGAATCACCAATCGGCCAACAGATCATGGGCAAAAAGCTCGGCGAAGAAGTAGATATTACGACACCAAAAGGTGTAATCAAATACGAAATTACAGAAATTAACTAATTTTAAAGCTCGGTTGGCCAATTCAGCCGAGTTTTATTTTTCGAAAAGGAGATTTTATGCGATTATCAAAATTATATACAAAAACAAGTAAAACAGTTCCATCTGGTGAAGAAGCTAAGAATGCGCAACTTTTAATTAAAGCTGGATTTGTTCATAAAGAAATGGCGGGTGCTTACGACTACTTACCGCTTGGTTTTAAAGTGCTAGAAAACATTAAAAAAATCGTGCGTGAAGAGCTTGAAAAAATCGATGCAAATGAGATTTTGATGACAACGCTTCAGCGCCGTGAAGTTTGGGAACATACAACTCGCTGGAATGATGATGTTGTGGATGTTTGGTTTAAAACCAACCTGAAAGATAAGACAGAGGTTGGGTTAGGTTGGAGCCATGAAGAGCCAATTGTTGAAATGCTTAAAAATCATATTCAATCTTATAAAGACTTGCCAGTTTCGGTTTTTCAATTTCAAAATAAAATGCGAAACGAGCTCCGTGCAAAAAGTGGAATTATGCGCGGTCGCGAATTTTTGATGAAAGATTTATATTCTATTCACGAAACTAAAGAAGATTTGGAAGCATATTACGCTAAAGTTTCAAAAGCATATGAACGAATTTTCGAACGCCTCGGTTTAGGCGAAGATACTTTTGTGACATTTGCTAGCGGTGGGGCATTTACAAAATTCAGCCACGAATTTCAAACAATTTGTGATGCCGGCGAAGATTATGTTTATTTTAAGCGTGATGGCGAAAAAACTCTTGCTTTTAACGAAGAAATTTTAGACCAAGCAATTGAAGCTGGCGAAATCAGTTCAAAAGAAGGATTACAAAAGGTTAAAACGGCAGAAGTCGGAAATATCTTTAACTTTGGCACGCAAAAAACCGATGAAATGGGGCTTTATTTTACTGACAAAAATGGCGAACGAAAATCAGCTTGGATGGGATCTTACGGAATTGGAATCACTCGTGTGATGGGCGTTATTGCTGAAAAATTTAGTGATGAAAAAGGTTTAATTTGGCCAGAAAATATTGCTCCAGCAAAAATTTATCTTGTGCAAATTGGTGAAAAATCACAAGAATTAGCAGAAGAAATCTATAATGAATTTTCGAAAAAGGGAATTGAGGTTCTATTTGATGACCGCAATCTTCGCCCAGGTCAAAAATTTGCTGACGCCGAATTAATGGGTATTCCGTATCGGTTGACAATTTCTGATCGTTTGCTTGAAAGCGGAAAGTTCGAAGTTGCAGCACGTGCAAATGGTGAAGTTGAATTGCTTTCAAGAGAAGAACTTTTTGAAAAATTTGTAAAATAATCTCAGCTCTTGAAAAAAACAAGTATAAGCATTATAATTGATGTATGAAAATTATTGCTTATAGTGTACGAAAAGATGAGCTCCAATATTTCGAAAAATTCGCGGAGCAGTTTGGTATTGAATATGCTACAACTCCAAAAGACTTAAACGCCGAAACCGTAAAACTTGCTGAAGGTTTTGATGCAGTTTCATCTTATACTTCAAGTGAAGAACTTAACGATGTTTGGGAAACTCTTTCGAAAATGGGAATTTCTTATTTTACCGTTCGAACAGCTGGGTTTGATGGAATTGATCTTGAAAAAGCTAAAAGTTTTGGTATTAAAATTTCGAACGTGCCGCAATATTCGCCAAGCGCAATTGCTGAATTTGCTGTTGCATTGGCACTAGCAACGATTCGAAAAATCCCACTTTGTCTTTCGCGTGCCAAAAATCAGAACTTTTCGGTAGATAATTTGATAGGGCGTGAACTTAATACAATGACCATTGGAATTATCGGTGTGGGTCATATCGGCTTAACAACCGCGAAGGCTTTTAAAGCTTTTGGCGCAAAAATAATTGCTTATGATACTTTCGAAAATGATTCTGCTCGTGAAATTTTGGAATATAAAAGTTTAGATGAAGTTTTCGCAGAAAGCGATTTGATTTCACTTCATATCCCTTTAACGCCAGAAAATCGCCACATTATTAATGCAGAAAGTATTTCGAAAATGAAAGATGGAGTAGTCATTATTAATACTGCGCGTGGTGGACACATTAATTCTAAAGATTTGCGAGATGCTTTGGTGAGCGGAAAAGTTGCAGCGGCCGGCCTTGATGTTTTTGAGCATGAAAAGAATCTAATTCGAAAAGATTTGAGTGGAAAAATTATTAAGGATGCTGTTTATCGCGATTTAGCGAACTTTCCAAATGTTATTATTACTCCACACGTTGCGTTTAATACAGATGTTGCCGTGCAAAATATGGTAAAAATGTCAACTGAGAATTTAATTAATTTCAAAAATGCAGGAACAACCGACAATGAAATTACAAAATAATTTTATTCGAAAAATCACCAAAATTATGCCACTATTTTTAGTGGCGGTTTTGGCTTTTAGTTTTGTTTTCGGTTTTTCTAATCAGCAACAAGCTTTTGCTAGACGCAGACGAAACCGTAACGAGGAATTGGCTGAGCTTCAGCGTCTAAACAATAATATTATTTTTTCAAAATTTGACGCAAAATATAATTTTAGCGCCGACCAAAAAGGAAATACAAACCTTGAAATCACTGAAAATATTTCGACATATTTTGTCCGTGATGGCATAAATCACGGAATCGAGCGTGCAATTCCGCGGTTTTTTGATGGTAAAGCTATTTTTGATGGCAAAGCTGAAATTGAAATGGATGGCAAAAAAGTTTCATATTCAACTTATGAAAGTGATGGGAATATTGTATTTCGAATTGGTGAAAGCGGAGGCTTCGTTTACGGAAGGCATAATTATCAGCTAAGATATCGGTTTAGAAATCTACTATTAACAGATGGTGGTGTGCAAAAATTAATTATGAACACTAATGGAGCTCAGTGGAAGCGGCCTTTTAATGAAGTTATTGCAACAGTTAATTTAGATTCATCAGTTTTGAAAGAATTTAATGGTACGGTGAGATGTTTCGCCGGAATGCAAGGTTCAACTGAAAAGTGTAATATTTTTGAACGTAAGCCAGAAGAGGGAGTTTTTAAGTTCTCGCAAAAAGATGTTCAAGCTGGTGAGAATCTAACTTTTGAAATTGACTTCAATAATAAATTTGCCCAACCAGAGGTGAGCGGTATCGATATAAATACAATAATTTTTGGAATTTTGGCATTAATTTTGGCTGTAATTACATTATTCTTTGCCGTTCGGGTTATTTTAAAATATAATTCAGTTAAGAAAGAAAACAAGGTTTCGAAAGCGGTTGTTCCTCAATATTTGCCGCCAAAAATTGAAGAATTAGATATTCTAGATGCTGGAAACTTAGTAAAATCAAATAAAAAACTTACCGCTGCAATGCTATTTTTTGCAGTGAACGGCAATATTCAGATTGTTGAAAAAACTTCAAAGGGCTTTTTGGGTGGCGAGAAAAAGAGCTATAAAATTCAGCTATTGAATCGAGATAATTTGAATCAAGATATGCTTTCATTGTTAAATTCATTTTTTAGAAGTAAAACTGAGATTGATTTATCTAAACAAATGAGTAGTATGCAAGCCTCTGATATTTCTTCGAAAGTTTTGAATTCTGCATTTGGCGGAACTTCTTACTATGTTCAAGAAAAGCCAGCGGTTTTTAGCAATTCTCAGTTTTTTGCTGGTGGAGTGATCATTTTGTCTGCGGTATTA
>CALIMO010000118.1 GCA_938045655.1 uncultured bacterium | reverse complement strand
GGCGCGGGAAAAGACACAACCAAAAAATATCTTTTGAAAAACCCAGAATATCGCGATATTGTCAGCCACACAACTCGCCAGCCTCGTGAAAATAATGGCAAAATTGAACAAAATGGCGTTGACTACAATTTTATTTCGATCGAAAAGGCTGAAGAAATGCTTAAGAAACGAGAGTTTATTGAGGCGAAATTTGTTCACGGAAAGATTTATGGCACAAGCGTTGCAGAGATTGAAAAAGCGAACCAAAACGGGCAGATTTCCGTAACAGATATTGATATCCAAGGAATTGCAGAATACAAAAAAATGAGTGAGCGAGTGGTTGCAGTTTTTATTTTACCACCAGATTTCGAAACTTGGCGAGCACGTTTTGCAAACCGATATTCAAGCGCAGAAGAATTCGAAAAAGATTTTGAAAAACGTTTGCCTGAGGCGATTTCTTCATTAGAACAAGCACTTGAAGTGCCATATTTTCACTTTATTTTGAATGATGACTTTCGAAATACGGCGCGAATCATTGATCAAATTATGCACCAAGATGTTGAGTTTAATTATAAAGATATCGAGGTGCGTGTGCGAGCAAGAAAACTTTTGGAAGATATTAAGAGTAAATTTTTAGAACTGCAAAAATAATCTAAAAGAAAAAACCCGCATTTTTTGCGGGTTTAGAAGAGTTATGGTCTGTAGAATATTACTTTATCTGGTTTTAAGCATATTAAATTCTATAAATGTATGTAAAAATAAAAAGTCAAATATTTTTTAAAACTTTTCCGAAAATATGGTACTAAAAATACAGAATTAGCACTCTATTGACCTAAGTGCTAATTTGTGATAAACTTAAAATATGAATATTACACCACGACAAACGCAAATTTTGGTAGCAATTATTGAGCAATATGCCGAAGTTGCCAGCCCAGTTGGCAGTGTTACTTTAGCAAAGCTTTTTAATGTTTCAAGTGCGACAATTCGTTCTGAAATGGCAAAACTTGAAGATCTTGGTTTAATTATGCAACCGCACACTTCTGCTGGGCGAATTCCAACCGATAAAGGTTATCGTTTTTATGTAAACCGTTTAACTGCTCAAAGCGAGGGCGAAGATGAACAAATTTTACTAAATGCTAATAATTCGAA
>CALIMO010000117.1 GCA_938045655.1 uncultured bacterium | reverse complement strand
CTAATTTACATTTTTTCTGGAATTTCAATTCCCAACAAATCTAAGCCGTTCTCGAAAGTTTTCGAAACTTTTTTAAGAAGGGTTAATCGTGCAGATTTTTCAATTTCTGGAGCATCAGAAACTCGTGTTTTTTCGTAATATCGGTTCATTTCGCGCGCTAAATCATAAAGATATTTCGAAATTTTATGTGGTTCCAAATCTCGAACCGCCATTTTAACTGTTTCAGGAAAGGCCAAAAGTTGTAAAATAATATTTTTTTCAGCTTCAAAATCATATTCTTCAAAATCAACAAGCTCAAAATTTTGCTCTTTCCTTAAAATATTATTTACACGAACCGCTGAATACTGAACATATGGGCCAGAAAATCCAGTTAATGCAAAAATATTTTCCCAGTCAAAAAGAATATTAGTTCGCCTATCTGCTGTAAAATCTGAGAATTTAATCGCACCGAGTGCAATTTTTTTCACATCTTCTTCACTCACATCTCGACCAGCAACAATTTCACGAGCACGCTCTTCAGCTTTATCAAGTAGTTCTTCCATCAGAACTACACCTTTTCTTGAAGACATTTTCTCACGAGTCCCGTCTTCGTTAAGCTGGTCAATCACACCAAACCAAAGATGATATAAATCAGTTTTAATACCAAGTTTTTTCGCCATTGCAAAAATTTGTGAAAAATAGAACTGTTGTTCTGCACCAACTGAATAAATAACCTTATCGGGAGTGAATTCTTCTTCACGGAATAAAATTGTTGCAAGGTCGTTTGTAGCATAAAGTGCCGCACCATTGCTCTTCTGTACTAAAAGCGGTACATCAAAACCATATTCTTCCAGAGGAACAATTACCGAGCCATCTTCATTTTGAACTGCAACACCGCTTTCAATTAATTTTTGAACCGCTGTTTTTCCTTTTGGCGCAAAAAATGCTTCACCATATTCATAATCTGTTGAAATTTTTAATCGTGCCATCACATCATGAATATGTTTAAGGCTAATTTCTTTAAATTTATTCGAATAATTTAGAGCCTCTTCATCACCATTTTCAAGCTTCAAAAGCCACTCTTCAGCCTTTTTCTCAATTTCACCACCTTCACCCTGCTCTTTCATTGCGGCTTTAGTTTTAATATAAACATCACCAAGCTCATAAACTCCACGCTTAGCCAACCTTTCTTCATTTGAAAACATCTCGAATCCAACAACCCAAATTCCAAAAGGTGTACCATAATCACCTAAATGATTATCCGTAATAACTTTCCATCCAGAAAATTCAAGTAATTTTTTCGCCGCCCAACCTTGGTTTCCAGGTCGCAAATGCCCAACGCTGTAAGGCTTCGCCATATTTGGACTTGGCCCATCAATTAGAGCAAGCTTTCCTTCACCTTCATTATTTGAACCAAATCTATCGCTAAATTCCTGGCTCAATATTTTTTCAAGTTTTTTTGCTGAAACTCGCAAATTCAAAAAACCTGGACCAGCAATTTCAACATTTTCAAAAATTTCGTTTTTCGAAAGCTCACTCGCTAGCTCTTCAGCAATTTCGCGTGGATTTTTCGAAAGTTTTCCTGCAAGCTGCATTGCAATATTAGTTGCAAAATCACCAAACTCTGGCCGTGGCCGCGTTAAAGAAACCTCGGTTTTAATATTAAATTTTTCTTCAATTAATTGGTTAATTATTTCTGCAACTTTATTCATATAGTATATATTAACACTTTTTATAAAAAAATAAAATATGTTATAATAGAACATATATGGATAACAGTAAAAAACTAAATGGATTAACCGCCGCAGAAGTTCGAAAAAGAATCTCACAAGGCTTGGTGAATGATTTTAAAATTGATAACAATAACAGTTTTTGGGAAATTGTTAAAAGAAATATTTTCACACTTTTTAACTTTTTAAATTTTGCAATCGCAGTACTTTTAGCATTAGTTGGCGCTTGGAGTAATTTGATTTTCTTCGTTGTAATTATATTCAATGCGATCTCTGGAATCGCCACAGAAATTCGTGCTAAAAAAATGATCGATAAACTCAATCTTTTGAGTAAAGAAAAAATCACCGTAATCCGCTCTTCTCGCGAGCAAAAAATTATGCCAGAAGAAATTGTAATAAACGACATTCTTAAACTTTCTGCTGGCGAGCAAGTTCCATCTGATGCGGTTGTCTTGAAAGGTGTTTCTGAGGCTAATGAAGCTATGCTCACTGGTGAGAGCGACCTTGTTCTAAAAGAAAAAGGAGCAGTTTTACTTTCAGGTAGTTTTTTAGCGAGTGGTTATGTTTTAGCGGAAGTTGTACACGTCGGCGCTGATAATTACGTCTCAAAATTGATGGTTGAAGCTAAAACTCATAAACCAATTAATTCAAAAATTCTTAGTTCTCTCGATAAAATTGCAGGATTTACTAGTAAAATTATTATCCCATTTGGTTTAGCTTTGTTTTTCGAAGCGCTCTTAATTAAGGCTCTTCCTGCTAAAACCGCTGTAATCTACACATCAACCCCGCTTCTTGGAATGTTGCCAAAAGGAATCGCCCTTCTCACAATCACCTCTCTTTTAACGGCGGTTATTAAACTTGGACTTCGAAAAGTTCTTGTTCAAGAAATGTATTCCGTTGAAACACTCGCTCGTGTCGACACTCTCTGCCTTGATAAAACCGGTACAATCACTGAAGGAAAAATGAAAGTTGAAGCAATTCATAATCTTTCGAAAAAGTTTTCTGAGGCTGAGATTAATGATTTTCTTGCAACTTATATGAATTTTAGCGAAGATAACAACCCAACCGCACAGGCAATTCGCAAATATTTTTCAAAGAATAAAACTACCCTAGAAGCAACAAATATAATTCCTTTTTCAAGCGACCGAAAATGGGGCTCAATGGAAGTTGAAGGAGTTGGAACACTTTTTCTAGGTGCACCTGAAATGATTTTTGGCGAAACCCTAAAACAAGCAAATGAAGCACTTTCTCGTGGATCACGTGTTTTAGCTTTGGCTTTTTCGAAAGAAAAAATCGATAATAAAAATATCAAAATACCTGCAAAAATATCAAAACTTGCTTTAATAGAAATCACCGACCCAATTCGCGAAGGAGCACACGAGACACTCGAATACCTACGCTCGCAAAAAATTGATCTCAAAATTATCTCTGGCGATAATCCGATAACAGTTTCAAATATCGCAAGAAAAGCCGGTTTTGATAATTTCGAAAGTTATGTTGATTGCTCGAAAGTAAAAGATTCCGAGCTCAAAAAAATTGCTGTAAAAACTGCAATTTTTGGTCGAGTTTCACCGCACCAAAAAAAGTTAATCATCCAAACTCTTAAAAAAGCTGGGCGCACAACTGCAATGACTGGTGATGGCGTAAATGATATTTTAGCCCTACGCGAGGCAGATTGCTCAATTGTGATGGCTGAGGGTGATCCCGCAACAAGACAAATCGCAAACCTCGTCTTGCTCAATTCTGATTTCAACGATTTACCAGAAATTCTTTTTGAAGGGCGCCGAGTTGTAAATAATATTGCTCGAATTTCACCAATTTTCTTGATCAAAACGATCTATTCGTTCATTTTGGCGATTATTTGTATTTTAAGTGCTTTGTTATTTGATAAAAATCTTCTCTTAATTTTCCCGTTCATTCCAATTCAAGTTACATTGATCGACCAGTTTGTTGAAGGCTTCCCGCCTTTTGTTCTCACTTTCGAAAAAAATATTCAACCTGTTGAAAAAGATTTTATTAAAAAATCACTCCTAATGGCCTTACCTAGTGCGTTAATGGTAGTATTCTCGGTTATTTTTGTACGAATTTGGGGTTCACTTAACGGCTGGATTCCTCAAGAAGTTTCAACAGTCTCGTATTATTTACTTGGTTCGATCGGAATGCTCTCAGTAATTCGCGCTTGCCTACCACTTAATTTCTGGAGAATCCTTCTTATTGTTTGGTCAATCAGTGCGTTTATAGTAACCGCAATTCTCTTTAGACCACTAATTGAAATCGGTGTGCTTTCTGGGCGTGCTTTCGAACTTTACGCAATACTAATGATAATTTTTGCTATAATTTTTATTATAATCGAATGGTTGAAAAAACGTCCGAAAAGTGATACAATTAAAACATAAACTGAATAAAAGGAGTATCTGAAAAATGACAATAGACCAACAGTTTGTTGAATATATCGTTAAGAATTTAGTTGAAAATCCAGAAGATGTAAAAGTTGAACGTACAATTGATGAAAAAGGTGTTTTGTTGACTTTGATCGTGAATAAAGAAGACTTGGGCCGAATTATTGGTCGCCGTGGAGCAACTGCACAAAGCCTTCGTGCACTTCTTCGAGCTCTTGCGCTAAAAAATAATGCTCATTATAATCTAAAAATTAGCGATAGTGAAGAAAAAACTGAAGTTGTGGAAAATTCAACAGATACAACTGTGGAAAACACAAACACTTTTGCAGAACAAACTCGAAAAGAGCTTGCAGAATTAGACGATATTGCGTTATAATATAAGTAGTTCAGTTCGAAATCTATTGTGGAGTTTTAGATTTCGAAAGAACTGCGGAAAAAACAAAAAAGTCAAAGCTCTATGCGAGCAAACTAAGGAAAGTTTGAGAGCTTATACTTGTTAAAAATCCAGCCATAATATCTTGGCTGGATTTTTAGTTTGTTTATTTTGCAAAAAAATCTAAAAAATGGTAAAATAAATTAATATGAAAATTCAAGTGATCACTCTCTTCCCTGAAATGTTCAAACCAGTTTTAAATAATGCAATGATGTGGAAGGCGCAAAATCAAAATGTAGTTTCTTTTGAAATTATTAATTTACGTGATTTTGGTGTTGGAATGCGCAAGCAAGTTGACGACATTCCCTATGGTGGAGGAGACGGAATGCTCTTAAAACCAGAGCCTCTTTTCGAAGCAGTTGAATTTGCAAAAAATAATTCACCAAATGCAAAAATTATCGCAATGACCCCAAGCGAGAATATCTGGAATCAAGAAAAAGCCCAAGAAAAAGCTAATTCCGGCGAAGATTTAATTATTTTATGCGGACGATATGAAGGGTTTGATTCACGAATTTTCGAAATTGTTGACGAAAAAATAAGTATTGGTAAATTTATTTTGACTGGTGGCGAAATTCCCGCAATGGCAATAATCGATAGTATAGTCCGCCTGATCCCCGGCGTACTTGGTGGCGAAAAATCAGCTGAAATTGAAAGTTATTCAGATGGTGATAATCTGGAATTTCCACAATTTACAAGACCAGCAGATTTCCGCGGAATGAAAGTTCCAGAAGTTTTGTTAAGCGGGCATCACGCCAAAATTGAAGAATGGCGAAAAAAATATTCAAAATAGATTTTTTTGCTTGATTTTTCGAAATATATGCGTTATAATGGTTGTATATTTCGAGTTAATCTCGGGGTGTGGCGCAGTTGGCTAGCGCGCGCGGTTTGGGACCGTGAGGTCGAAGGTTCGAGTCCTTTCACCCCGACCAATACGAGATTGTTACAGGCATAACTTTGACAAGTTGTGTCTTTTTTATTATGAAATAATATTGACTTTCTAAAAAACTTATGCTATAATTTATCTATATTATTAAATTAAAAACAAAAAGGAAAATAAATGTCAAAAATCGTTATTGCACTTGGTGGCAATGCTTTACAAAAAAATGGTGAATTAACCGCACAGATTCAAGAAGAAGTTGCAAAAGAAACAGTTCAAAAGCTTATCCCTCTCATTAAAGATGGTCATGAACTAGTAATTGTTCATGGGAATGGCCCACAAGTCGGAAATCTAATCCTTCATGAAGAAGCTGGAAATTCACCTTCAACCCCTGCAATGCCCCTTCATGTTAGTGTGGGAATGACTCAGGGGATGATTGGCTATTGGATCCAAAAAGCCTTAAAAGAAGAACTTTCAAGAAATGGAATTTCGAAAAATGCTACAACCATTATTACTCAAGTTGAAGTTTCGAAAGATGACCAAGCTTTTAAAAACCCAACAAAGCCAATTGGTCCATTCTATTCCGAAGAAGAAGCTCAAAAGGTTTTAACCGAAAAAGGTTATGTCATCAGAGAAGACTCTGGGCGCGGCTGGCGGCGAGTTGTCCCTTCACCAAAACCAATCCATATTCTTGAAAGTGATGCGATTATTGACTTTATGAAAACTGGCGCAATTGTTATAGCGGCTGGTGGTGGTGGAATTCCAGTAGTTTCAAATGGAGAAAATTCTTTCGAAGGAGTTGACGCTGTGATTGATAAAGACTTCGCCGCAGAGCTTTTGGCTGAAAAAATTAACGCCGATACACTATTAATTTTAACTGGTGTTGATAATGCGATGATTAATTATGGAAAAGAAAATCAACAAGCTTTGGGTGTAATTTCACCAGAAGAAGCAGAGAAATATATTAGCGAAGACCAATTTGGCGCAGGTTCAATGTTACCAAAGGTCCAAGCTTCACTAAAATTCGCAAAAACTGGGGGAAAAGCAGTTATTACAAGCCTCGAGAATGCTCAAGATGCAATTTCGAAAAATCTTGGAACAGTAATTACACAATAAAACCTAAAATTAGCCTTTCGAAAGATCGGCTAATTTTATTTGATCAATATAAATAAAAATAAGCGTTCCCTACTTGAAACGCTTATCTTATTTATTTTATAAAATTAGATTGTTCGAACTCGAATTGTATCGGTTCCACCAACTAATCCAGGTTGACGGCCAGAAACAATAACAACTGTTGCTTTCTCTTTATTACCAAATGTTCCATTAGCTTTTAGTTCTTTTGCGAGCTCAAGACCGGCAAATTCACCATCTGGGCGGATGAAGCTTCGGGTTGCATAATTCAAACCAAGTTGTTGAGCAACACGATTTGAGCTTGTTACAGCATAAATTGGAAGTGCTGGGCGGTTTGCAGCAGCAGTTGCAGCAGTTTGTCCAGATTTAGTTTCAACAATCAATGCATCGGCATTAATTTGTTCAGCAAGTTCAACTGCAGCAAGAGAAATTGCATTTAAAGCTTCATCTTCACCACGCTCTACAATATCATCAATTGGCGAAACTGCTGCGTGTTCTTGTGTATACATAATCACATCACGCATTGCTTTTACGGTTTCTTCTGGGTATTTACCAGTTGCAGACTCATCTGAAAGCATTACAACATCAGCACCTTGAATTACAGCGTTAGCAACGTCAGAAACTTCCGCACGAGAAGGTTGTGGATTATCAACCATTGAACCCATTGTTTGAGTTGCAACAATTGAAATTTTTCCATGCTTTCGACAAAGGGCAACAGCTTTTCGTTGGATAATTGGTACAACTTCTGGAGCAACTTCATAAGCCATATCGCCGCGAGCAATCATTACACCATCAGCAGCAAGAACGATTTTTTCAAGTTCTTCATCAGAAACAGCTTTTTTAGTTTCAATTTTCGCAATAACTTGTGCTTCGCTATTATGACTCACAAGAAGCTGGCGAACATTCTCAATATCTTCAGCAGTTTGCACAAAGCTCATTGCTACATAATCAATATCTTGAGTTGCACCGAATTCAAGATCCCGCATGTCTTTTTCAGTAATAACGTCACCGCCAAAGTCTGTATCTGGCAAGTTTAGGCCTTTTCGGCTCATCAAAGTTCCTTTATTCAAAACTCGCAATTTAATTGCAGTATTTGAAGGCACTTCAATAACTTCTGTTCGAACTTTTCCGTCAAAAATATAAACAGGCTCACCAACTTTAACCTTTTCGGCCAAGTTGTATTGAACTGGCAAATTAGCTGAGCCATCATGCTGCTGAATTGCGTAGTCAAGAACCAATTCATCACCTTCATTAACTTCAAAACGATTATCTACAATATCTCCAAGACGAATCTTTGGACCTTGCAAATCTTGCAAAATTGCAATTTCACGACCTAGCTTTTTGCTAATTTCGCGAACTGCTTTAATTTTTGCAGCATGTTCTTCATATGAGCCATGAGAGAAATTCAATCGAGCTCCGTTGATTCCTGCGTTGATAAGTTTTTCGATCATTTCAGGGCTGTCGCTTGCTGGGCCGATCGTAGCCAAAATTTTTGTTCGTTTGTAAACATTATTTTCCATACTTATACATTATACCACTTTTATTTTTATTAAAAAAGGGGTTGCATTATTTTTTAAAGTTTGTTATAATTAAAACGAGTTGTTGCTTTATCACCCCAAAGCTCAGCTCATTGGTCTTATCGTCTAACGGTTAGGACACCAGGTTTTCATCCTGGCAATCCGGGTTCGATTCCCGGTAAGATCACCAAAAAGAAATTATTTAAAATCACTTTTCGAAAGATTAGTGATTTTTTTATCTTATCTTAATCTTAAAAAATATATTCCTTAATGTTTATTAAAAAATCTAAATAGAAAGATATATCTTGTAAAAATAAATTTGCGTCAATGCACTATCAAAAATAAAAAGCCAAGATAAAGCGTTTAAAATAAACATTTTATCTTGGCTGGGATGGAGGGATTCGAACCCCCGAATGCCAGGACCAAAACCCTGCCAACCAATAAGAGTATTTGGGTGTATAGACTTTATCAGCAGTGATAAAAGTCTATATTTTCATTTACTTAACGCTTTCTGCGTCTTATGTTCCCATAATATCACACCCAAGCTAAAAAGTCAATACCTAAACATAAGTTTTTTCTGAAAAAGGTATTTTAAAGTAGTAAATCTCTTCGTTGAAAATTCTTCGATAAGAATTACCAAGTTTATTTTGAAGGTGATGAAGGTAAATTTGAGTCGTTCGAATATCTGCGTGTCGTAATAGCTGCTGAATTTCATAAATATCTGCACCCCGTTCGGCTAAATTAGTTGCGAAAGAATGTCGAAGTTGGTGCGGGTGAAAATTCTTAAATCCGCATCGTTCGAATTGCCGTTTTAAGCGCTTTCGGATCGCCTTTACAGTCAAAGGTTGTCCAGAAGCGCTCGCAGGGCTTCTCCATAAGAAATCGTGGTCGAAAAGTCCATTTTTAGCAATATAATTCTCAAGTTTTAAGCTGGTTCTGAACGAAAAATAAACATAGCCAAACTTTCGCCCTTTACCAATTATCGCAATTCTCCCCTTTTCAAAATCAATATCGCCAACCTTAATATTTCGAAATTCTGAAATCCGTAGACCACTTTCGAACAACAAAGCAATTGAAAGTTTCTCGAACTCTGGTGAACTTTTCAAAACATATTTAATTTCATTCTCACGATAAAAGATATAATCTGGTGTTTTGTTTACTGATTTAATTTTCTGAATCATAATCGGTCTGATTTTTGGTTTTCTCTCATAATACTCCACTGCCCACCTCAAAAAGCACCGCAAAGTTTTTAGTCGTGTGTTTATTGTTTCCACGCCATAAGTCCTACCTGTCAAATTGCCCGAGAGCATTCCATTTTTCCACTCAATAAAAGTCTCCAAATCAAGTTCAAAGATATCGTCAATCATCGTCTGCTTTACAAATATCCGCAAAATAAACTTCTTCGTTCCAATTGTTTGCTCTGTTAAGTTTGCGATATTCTCGCACCACTTTAAATATGTTTCAATTTGTTCATTAATCATTTCATCTCCTCTCGCTCTATATAAAATTAAAAAGAATTAAACAGAAATTCTATATAGAACTA
>CALIMO010000116.1 GCA_938045655.1 uncultured bacterium | reverse complement strand
TACAAATGACGGAAACAGCTCTTCAAATTCATCAGGAAGCTGTAGCTCATCTTCAGGAGGAAAACTTGGAAATGCAACAATCGTAGATAGAGCAATGGAACTTGCCCGCCCAGAATCAGAAAAAGCAGCTGCTTATGCTGGAGAGGTGACAGATAAACAGATGGAAGCTTTGCGTGCAACTGGCTTAATTAATTATGGTGAACCATATGTTCAAAAAGGTATGAGTTGCGATGCTTTCGTTTCTATGGTTATGAGTACAACTGTTGATCCAGAATACGCTAAACATTGTTGTGGCGTTGCAAATCTTGTTCAATATATGCGTAGCAACCCAGATAAATATGAAAAAATCCCTTATAATGGAAGTACAAGCAATATGAAGCCAGGCGATATTATATCATCAGGAACTGGTGGTGGACCTGCAGCCCACATAGAATTCTATGTTCAGGCTAATGGTGAAGATAAAGTTGCAAATGCTGGACATAGTAGAACAACTGGTGTTATTGAGCCAATGAATCTTCAGATTATGGAAAGTCTCGGTGAAGTTGAAGTTTGGCGATGGAAAGGTTAAGATATGCAAAATATTGATAATTCTACTAAAGTTAAAATTTATTCTGTTTTGGCCATTTTTGGAATACTATCGTTAGTAATTATAGGCTGGTGGATTTGGTCTGATATTTATTGCGGTAAATTATTACTCAGCATCGCGCCAGAAAGTTCAAATATAACAATTAACGGCAAAAAAATCCAAAACGGAACTCATACAATAACACCAGGCAAATATAAAGTTGAAGTAGCGAAGGACGGTTTCGAAAGCGCTTCTAAAGAGTTCGAAATTAAATCTGGTCAAAAAACAAACATTTCATTAGCTTTAGCTCAAAATGATCCAAACGGAACTTGGTATAATGAACATGAGAAAGACGATATAATTAGAAGTGGCGCTGGTTATGCAAAAATAACAGAAACAATGAAGAAATTAACTGAAAAGCACCCTATAGTTAAACATTTACCATATACAAACTCAACAAAAACATCATTACCTACGGGTTTTTCAATAACCTATAATCTAGATACGAAAGATAAAACAGAAGTCAAAGATATATCGGTTAGAATATTCAGTAAATGCAATAGTTCGAACTATGATTTTTATAAAGATTTAGCAACAAATTGGCTTGAATCTAAAGAAAAGAATATTTTTAAAAAATATAAAGTTGATTTTATAGATCCAACTTGTAGCCTTCATTAATACGTTTTATTTAAATAACCTCTACTATTCCAGCGAGGTTATTTTACAATCTTCAACTTTAATTTCATTTGTTGAAGTAATAATTGTTTGATATTTCGAAAAATGCTTAGTTAATAATTTCTGTCGATCATCATCAAGTTCAGAGAAGACATCATCTAAAAGAACAATTGGTCTTTTAGAAGTTAAATCAGCCAAAATATCAGTTTCAATAAATTTTAGAGCTAAAACTAAACTTCTATTTTCGCCCCGACTAGCCACATTTTGTGCAGGCTTTTTATTGAAAATAAATTGAATATCATGTTTGTGCGGGCCAAAATTCGTGTAACCCAGAATTTTATCACGTTCAATATTTTCACTTAAAATAGCTAAAATTTCATTTTTTGAAACCTTTTCGCCTAAATAATCAATTTCAATTTCATCTTTAACACCTGAAATCTCAAAATAAACTTCCTCAATTTTTGAATTTAAAAGCTCTAAAAAATCTTGTCTTTTAGAGATTATTTCTGCGCCATATTCCGCCAACATTAAGTTCCAAGGAAAAAGCTCATCTTTCGAAACATTATCGCGTTTCAAAAGATTGTTTCTCTGCTTTAAAGCCTTGTTGTATCTTGCAAGAGCCAATTGAAAACTGGGGAAAATTTGTGAAAGAAAATAATCTAAAAAATTCCTTCGCCGTGTTGGTGATCCACTCAAAAGTTGCAAGTCGTCTGGCTCGAAAAGTACAACAGGAATACGCAAATTAGCACTCAAACGTGCTTTTTTATTTCCATCAACCAGGAACTGTTTTTTTGATTTTTGAACAGCATCATTAAAAATAATCGTTCTTAACGAATCTTTTGAATCTTTTAAATCAATTCGGAACCAGCTCGATCCATCATTTCTTAAAATTTCTTTATCGCTCGAGCGAAAACTCGTGCCCTGCAGTGCAAAATAAATTGCCTCAAGAAGAGAAGTTTTTCCGCTACCATTAGCACCAGAAATAAGAGTTGATTTTTCGCCAATTTCTAAAATAAAATCAGAATGTGTTCGAAAATTCTGAACTCTCAGAGTTTTTAAAATCATTTAAATCCTAACTTTTCAGTGGCATCACGATATGAATATAATCATCGCTTTCAGTACTTTTAAAAACTGTTGGCGCAAGTTTTCCAGAAAATCCAAAAGAAACTTCGGGTGATTTAATTGCTGATAAAGCTTGCTTAATATAATTAACATTTAAAGTAACTTCGCCACCGCCAGTAATTTCGGCTTCAGTTTCAGATGTACTTTCGCCAATTTCACTCGCAATTGTATGAATTGATAATTTCGAAGTTTCTTCATCAGCTCGTAAAGTAATGCTTCCACCAGAATCTCTTGCAAAAACCTCAGCAACTTTAATTGTTTGCATAAAATCAGCTCGTTTCATTTTTAAAACAGTTTCAGTTGATTCTGGAATTAATCGCCGATACTCAACATATTTTCCATCAATTAAATTGCTCACAACCAGAATTTCACCAACCATAAATTGAATTTGATTATCATTGATCAGGATTTCAATTTCATCAAGTTTTTCAG
>CALIMO010000115.1 GCA_938045655.1 uncultured bacterium | reverse complement strand
AGAAGCTGGCCGTTGAATGTCGCAAGTTCCAAAAACAAATAGCGCTAAAGCTGATTTAATTACTGTTAGAACTGACCAAATTGTAATTAGAACAATCAAGCCAGCCACCGCCTCAATCGCCCAAGAAACTGGTTTTACCCATTTTTTGTGCTTCACAATTACTTTTCGAAGAATTGAATTTTTAATTTCATCTTTAAAATTCGAATCACAAGCACGCAAAGTTACTCTTCGCGAGAAACAATGCATTGATTTTTTGAACATTTGATTAATTGATTTTGCCTGTTTTTTAAGGCCAAAAAGTTTCAAAGCAGGTGTAAATAACCAAATAATTAGCAAAATTATAAACGCAGCAATACAAATCATTAGCTAAAAATCCTTTCTAAAACTTCTTTCAATTTTACAACATCGGCCTCAGTATTATGCAAGCCAATTGAAATTCGCACTAAGTGTGGTAATTTTCGAACCTCTTTCAAATAATAATGCGCACAAAAATAACCGCTTCGCACCATAATTCCTTCGTCGCTCAAAGCTTGCGCAATCAAGTGTGCATCAAGCTCGTCGTGATAAAAACTGATTACAGGAGCTGGCTTTTTATTTAAAATATTAACACCCTTTTGGCTTTTTAAAAACTCAAAAATATCTTTTGAAAACTTATCAACTTGTGAAGTTTTCTTTTGCTTTTTCAACCAATCAATTGCTGTTTTTAAAGCGATAATTTCACCCCAAGCTTGAAGCCCTGGTTCGAAAAGTGCATGAATATGTTCACCATCTAGCACCTCATAAGATTCTTTCAAAACGCCCGAAACCATTCCACCACCAACAAAAGAAGTTTTTATAAATTTTGCAAAATCTTTTCGCACAATCATAATTCCAAGGCTTGCCGAATACATCTTGTGCGCGCTCGAAACGATCGCATCTGCTGGAACTTTTTGGAGCAATTCATAGCTTGAACCTAGAGCTTGTGCCGCATCAATAATTATAAATCCGCCTTGTTGTTTAATTTTCTTCACTAGTTTTTTGATATTTTCGAGTCGTCGCCCATCAATATTCGCAACCGCATTAACTACGACCAAAGCTTTCGAAAAATCAGTCTCGAGCGAAATCGAACCATCTTCTTCGCGCTCAAGCACAATTCGTTCGATTTGGTGCTTTTTAGCAAATTCAATTGTTGAAAGAAAAACCGAATTATGTTCAATCTCGCTAGTTATAACTTTCGAAACTGGTAATTCAAGCTGCGAAAGCAATAAATTTAAACCATAGGTTGTGTTAAGTGTAAAACTCACAAAATAATCTTTTTCTTTTAGCTTTAATAAATCTAAAACCGCCTCGCGAGTTTCTTCAACCTTTTCATCAACTTTTCTGCCCCAAGCATATTTTACACGCTCACCGCAAGAGTTAAAATTTAAATAGTAATCATTTAAAGCATCTAAAACTGGTTGCGGGCGCAAAGATTGGCACGCCGAATCAAAATAATGAGCATTTTCTGGCAAATATTTAAAATCGTCCAAAATTTAAACCTCCTTCTTTAACTTTTACCATTTTAACATAAAAAAACATAGGCGTAAAGAAAAAACCGCTCATTTTGAGCGGTTAAATTTTATGCGAACGCAATCTGTGTTGCTCTCTTATCAGAGCGAGCAATATCACGATTGAGTTTATGAGGTTAATCTGGGCGTTTTTAGCCTATGACCATGCCTTCTGTCTTTATAGTTAGAGCTACGAATACGGCGAGTTTGAGTTTGAATGACTGGCTTTTTTTCTTCTTTTTCTAAGCCACGAATCACGGCATTCAGTTTCGGAATAGCTTCTTTATCGATAGAATTAAGTATCTTTTGGATTGTTTCAAGGTTCTTTATCTCTTTATCGACTCTAGCATTTTGGTTAGAAGCCGAGTTTGTAAGATAATTTGAAATCTCTGTGATTTGATTTATTAAAGCACGGCGGCACCCTGTGATATCGGCAAGCTGTTTTTCATAAAAATCAAGTTCATATTCTATTGAACAGCTTTCGAAACCATTCAAATCTTTTTTGACTCCTGGGCGAGCCTTCTCTTTTAAATTAGCTAATTCATCCATAATACTTTCATACTGCTCAACAGCTAGTATAAAATCACTATCCTCAGAAGTAGACTGAATCAAGAAAGTACCGTGTTTTCCTGTAAAGATTTCCGTTGTTGCCATAAGCAACCTCCTTTTAAAAGATTCATCTAAAGCTCCAGCTAAAGACAAAATATATTCTAACATAAAAAATAATTTTGGTCAACAAAAGATCGCCCTTTCTGAGCGATTTTCGAATTTTAAATGCTATTCCAGTCATATTCACCAAAAATTCGAGAATTAAGCAACTGCTTAATTTCTTCCTTTCCTTTTCGCAATTCACGAATCTCATTATCGACTTCTTTATATCTTTTTGAAGCTCTTTTCGAACAACGCTTGCGATAATGAAACTCATCAACAAACAATTTATATTCATCATCATCAATTTCACCTTTCTGAAACTGCTTTTCAGCTTTCAAAAGATTACTTTTAGCTTCTTCGTAATCATTCCACCGATCGCAAACATCGTTCAAAGCCTCACTTCGATTAGAATAAGCTGAATTCATCAATTCACTAATCTCAATATCTTTTTCTGAAAGATTTACAACCCGATGATAATCTCGTTCAATATCTTCCATTCTTAAAAGTCTTCCAGCCATAATTTAGACCTGCCTTTAAATTTACTAAGGATAATCCTCGTATCTTTATTCTAATGCCTAAAATTCAAAATGTCAAATTATTTTCGAAAGATTTTGCTAAAAATTGTTCGTAACAAATATCTTTTACGGTATTCGCCAGCATACTCAACCGCAACGCCACGAAAACCAGCTTTAAAACGCAGTAAACTTGCCTTTGGCTCTGCCGTAATGCCATAAAAATTATATTTCAAAGCCCCCGCA
>CALIMO010000114.1 GCA_938045655.1 uncultured bacterium | reverse complement strand
AAATTGAAAAATTTGGCGCAAAAAGTTCGTTTAAAATTACTGGGGAGTTTTTCGTTCAAAGCTCAGGCGAAATTTTAAAAGCTGAGCTTAATAAAAAATTCGAAAGCGAAAAAGCTGCAACTGATTTTCTCGAAAGCTTAAAAAATGCTAATTTTAAAGTGGCAGATATTTCAAAAACTCCCGGAACTCGCAACCCAAGTGCACCTTTTACAACTTCAACGCTTCAGCAAGAAGCTAACGCACGGCTTGGATTTTCAGCCAAAAGCACCATGGCTGCTGCACAAAAGCTCTATCAATCTGGTAAAATTACATACATGCGAACCGACAGCGTAAATTTGAGTGGACTCGCAATTAAATCTAGTGAAGAATTTATCAAGAAAACCTTTGGCGAAAAATATCACAAAGCACGTAATTTTGCCACGAAATCGGCCGCAGCGCAAGAAGCGCACGAAGCAATTCGACCAACTGTAATAGCGAATGAAAAAGTTTCAACCAGCCAAGATTTACAAAAGATTTATACACTGATTCGAAATCGAACACTCGCTAGCCAAATGGCGCCTGCAAAAATCGAAAAAACCACTATCAAAATTGAAATTTCTGGTCAAGAAAATTATTTCGAAGCTAAAGGCGAAGTGGTTATTTTTGACGGATTTTTGAAAGTTTATTCAAATGGAAAGAAAGATGAATTCTTGCCAGAGCTTACAAATGGCGACAATTTGAATTTTAATGAAATCATTGCAAAAGAAGTTTTCTCGCGTCCGCCAGCTCGCTACACTGAAGGTTCTCTTGTTAAAAAACTCGAAGATTTAGGAATTGGCCGCCCATCAACTTATGCTACAATTTTGGATACGATTCAAGCTCGTGGCTACACTATAAAGGGTGAAGGCGAAGGAAATCCACGCGACACAATTCAAATTTCACTTTCAAAAAACCAAATTAACCGCGAAGTTATTCAAGAAAAAACTGGTTCAACTAAAGGAAAATTACTGCCAACTGCGAGTGGTGAAGTTTTGAGTGATTTTTTGAACGATTATTTTAATCAGGTTGTTGATTATGGCTGGACAGCAAACCTCGAGAATGACTTCGACAAAATTGCTTTAGGCGAGGAAGATCGTCTTGAAGTACTTGACGATTTCTATAAACCATTTCATAAATTGATTATGGATTCAGGCGAAATCGACCGCAACGCTGTAGCGCCCGCTCGTGAAATTGGAGTTGATCCAAAAACTGGGCGAAAAGTTTTTGCACGATTCGGTCGTTTCGGACCAATGATTCAGCTTGGCGATAATAAAATTGAAGGCGAAGAAGTTAAATTTGCACCAATGCCAGCTGGCGAAAAAATCGAGACCGTCTCGCTCGAAAGTGCTTTAAAAATGTTCCTTTTGCCACGAAAAGTTGGCAAAACCGAGGACGGTAAAGAAATTACCTCTAATATTGGTCAATATGGTCCTTATATTAAAATCGAAAACACTTTTGTAAGCATTAAGCCGATGTCGCCTTTTGAAATTACTGAAACTGAAGCGCAAATGCTTTATGAAGAAAAACTGAAGGCTGACAAAAAGCGGATTTTAAAGAAATTTAAAAACGGAATTACAATTTCTCGCGGCGGATTTGGAAGAAAATATATTACTGATAACGAAATTAAAGCACTACTTCCAAAAGACTTAGATATTCAAAAAATTACCGAAAAACAAGCCAGTGAATTAATTGAAGTTGCAAAATCTCGAAAATCTGGCAAAAAAACTACAACTAGAAAATCAACTAAACGAAAAACAGCTTCTAAAAATACTAAAAAATCCGTTTCGAAAACGAAAAAATCTGAAAAATAGTAGTTAATATTTTATTATAAGCGCAAGCATAATGACATAAAAGTTTAAAAAATAAATTTTTATGTCATTTTTTGTTGTTTTTTACAATTTTGTGGTATAATATAAATAAAGAAGAGATAAATGGTATTGACAATACTCAAGTGTTATTGAAAAATAATACTTGGTTTTTATAAAGTATTAATTTTAATCAAGGGAATTATGGAACAAGAAACTCAGATTCAGAATGAAAAAATCCAGTTGATTCAAACGGTTATTTCGAACGCTTTGCAAGTTATCGACCAACCGCGAGAACGCGAAATTATCAACCGCCGATTTGGGCTTGGCGAGCAAAAAGAAACTCTCGAACAAATTGGCGAAAGGCTTGATATTACTCGTGAGCGAGTTCGTCAGCTTGAAAAAGCCGCGCTCATTAGATTAAAAATTGCTGCCGAAAAGGGAAATATTGAACATCTTGCTGAAATCGAAAAAACTATAATTCGAAATCTTGCCGAAGTTGGGCGAATTTCGAAAACTAAAAATCTTGTTGAAAAAACTATTGAATCTGAGTCGAGCGATCAGCAAATTTTTAACTTTTTATTTATTGCTGAAATTAGTTCGAAATTAGTTTTAGTCCAGGAAAATGATAAATACAACAGCGCAATCGCTAACGAAGAATACGGCGACGAACGAAAGATTAAAAAATCAATCGATGAAATTGTCAATATCATCAAAAAGAATAAAAGTCCAGTAACCTTGGAACAGTTAGACGAGCAATTGAGCTACGAGCATCCAAGCCAAATTAGTGCGATTGCCAGCGTTTCAAAATTACTTGCAACCTTAAACGGGCTTTGGGGCCTTGAAAAGTGGCCAGCAGTGAATCCGAAAAATATTCGCGACAAAATTTTTGTGATTTTAGAGAGCCAAAAAAAGCCAATGCATTTTTCAGAAATTGCTGAGGAAATTCGAAAGAGTGACTTTAGCCGAAAAGCTGTTACAACTCAGGCAATTCATAACGAACTAATTAAAGACAAACGTTTTGTTTTGATTGGCCGTGGAATTTATGCACTCGACACTTGGGGGTTCAAACGTGGAACTGTGGCCGATATAATTACAGCGGTTCTTAAGGAGGCGGGCGAACCACTTTACCGAGATGAAATCGTAAAGCGCGTACTTGAAAAACGCAAAGTTAAAGAGACAACTGTTCTACTAAATCTTCAAAGCAAAAAAGAATTCAAGCGTGTAGCAAAAGCAACTTATACTTTAGCTGAACTCGCCTAAAAACTAAAATTCGCTCAAAAATTTGGGCGTATTTTATTTTCGAAAAACCAAAAAGCATAACCACCATCTTGATTTTTTTGCAGTTTTATGCTATTATTTAAACACTATGACGGCATTTTTTTCAATCTTATTTAACCCTTTAGTTTGGCTAACTATCGTAGCAATTTTAGCTTTTCTAACTTGGCAAAATTACAAAAAAATCGATAAATTAACTGTTATGAATACCGACAGCGTTCTTTTAGCGTTGGAAATTCCAAAAACTAACGATAAATCTGAGCTTGCCGCCGAGCAACTCCTTGCCAGTTTGCACGGAATTTTGCGAGACCCAACCGAGCTTAAAAATAACAATGGTGTTCAGGAACATTTAAGTTTCGAAATTGTATCTGTTAATGGCGCAATTCGGTTTTATGTTTGGATGCCGAGAACTTTGCAAAGTTTTGTGGAGGGGCAAATTTATTCACAATATCCAACAGTTCAAATTTATGAAGCAAAAGAAGATTACGCAGAAAATCTCGAAAATAAACACGTAATTTATTCAACCGAAATTGATTTGATTGAAAACGAGGCCTTACCAATTAAAACTTTTGACGGTTTTGAAGTTGACCCGCTTGCGGGAATTACTGGAACGCTTGCAAAATTAGACGGAACAAATGACCAACTATGGATTCAGGTTTTAGCACGACCAGTTGCCGATGATTGGCATAAAAAGTCAGACGAATGGGTGAAAAAAGTTAAGTCTGGCAAAAAAGCTTTTAAAATCGATTGGAAATATATTTTGCGAATTTTAGAAGCGCTTTGGACACCGCCAGAAGGTTCAGAAAATGCTAAAAAAGAACCATCCGACCGTGATAAAACTCGTATTTCGAAAGCTGAAGAAAAGGCCACGAAGCTTGGTTATCAAGTTAAAATTCGCTTGGCATATTTAGGTGAAGATGAAGACACTGCGCGGCTTTAACTGGAACTTTCAAACAGTTTAATAGTACAAATTTAAACGGTTTTAAAGCTTCAAATTCTTCACTCGATAAAGATAAAATTCGAGATTTTCAGTCGCGAATATTCTTTGATGACGGCTTTATTTTAAATATTCAAGAACTCGCCAGTATTTGGCATTTACCGCACACAAACGTAGAAACTCCAAACATTGTTTGGGCTTCAAGTAAAACCGCCGAACCACCTTCAAAATTACCAATAATTACTGGCGACCGCGCACACGATGAAAATATTTCGGCTTTTGGTTTAACAAACTTTCGTGGAATTAATCACCAATTTGGAATGCTTCGACGCGACCGTTCACGCCATCTTTATATTATTGGTCAAACAGGAACTGGAAAATCTGGATCGCTTGAACTTTTGGCGCTTTCGGATATTTTTCATGGTGAAGGATACGCAATTATTGACCCGCATGGCGATTTTGCGCAAAACAACATGCGCTTTATTCCTGAACATCGCTTAAAAGATGTGATCTATTTTAACCCGAGCGACACTGAATTTCCACTCGGTTTCAATCCGCTCGAAGTAACTGACCCGAGCCGAAAATCGAATATTTCTTCCGAGGTGATTGGTGTTTTAAAACGTATGTTTGGCGACTCTTGGGGCCCTCGCCTTGAATATATCTTGCGTTTTACACTTCTAGCACTTCTTGATCGCCCAGAAACTACAATGCTTGATATTTCAAGAATGCTAACAGATGGTGATTTTCGAAAAGAAACTTTAACTTACTGTAAAGATGACTCCGTACTTCAATTCTGGAAGAAAGAATTTGGCCAATGGGGTGAAAAGCAGGTGAATGAAGCTATCGCACCGATTTTAAACAAGGTCGGAGCTTTCACAGCAAACCCAATTATTCGAAATATTATTGGCCAACCAAAATCAACATTTAACATTCGCCAAATCATGGATGAAGGCAAAATCTTGGTTGTAAATCTTTCGAAAGGCTTGATTGGTGAAGATAACGCCTCAGTTCTTGGTTCCTTTTTGGTAACTAAAATTCAGCTTGCCGCCCAATCGCGCGCAGATATTGAACGACTTGAAGATCGCCGGCCATTTCATCTTTATGTTGATGAATTTCAAAACTTTGCCACTGATTCTTTTGCGGTGATTCTTTCAGAAATTCGAAAATACGGCTTAACTTTAACCGTTGCTAATCAATATGTTTCGCAAATGACCGACAGTGTTAAAAATGCGGTTTTTGGAAATGTTGGATCAATCATTTCGTTCCGCGTTTCGGTTGAAGACGCTCCAGTTTTGGCCGAGCAGTTTAAGCCACAATTCGACGCTTCAGATTTAATGAGCTTAAATAACCGCCATTTTGTAATGACAATGATTATTAACGGCGAAAAATCAACACCATTTAGTGCAACAACTTTAACTTTGCCAAAACCTTTCAATGATTTGAGTGCAAAGATTATTGAAAATACACGCCGAAATTACAGCACGCCACGGGCCGTCATCGAACAACGCATCCGCGATATTCTGGTGCCGCCAAAAGAACTAATGACAAAAGCTTGGGCGGAACGAAACGGGCTAGAATTTTCAAAAAAGGTTGCGGAAAATGTTTTTGCACCAGTTAAAAATCAAGGAATTTCGAACCAAAAATCCCCGAACATAAAACCAATAGCAAAACCACAAAACTTTACGCCAATTCAACCAATGTTTGAAGCGAAAAAAATTAATTTTTCGAAAGCACCAATTGATCCAAAAAAGATTAGCCCAAATTCTGCTGAGCAAAAAGAACCAAGTTTAGGCCTTAAGGATCTTTCGAAAGCTTTTGCTGAAAAAGGAATTGAAATTCCACAATTAAAAAAACGCCGTAAACCGCGTTCGCGAAATTCAAAACCGCAAGCTCGAGAAGCTCAAAATACAAATAATCTTAAAATTGAGCATTAGAATTTGACAGTTAAGATTATGATTGATAGAATTAAATAGTTACAGGAAAGGAATTTAATGAACAAAAGTAATTTAATAGAAGTTAAGAATCTCGTCAAAGTCTATCGCGACGGCAATACGTATTTTAAAGCACTAAACGGCGTTTCTTTTAGCATTCAAAAAGGTGAAAGCGTTGCAATTATCGGTAAATCTGGTAGCGGAAAATCAACACTTATGCACCTTTTAGCAGCACTCGACAAACCAAATGAGGGCGAAATTTTAATTAATGGCCAAAATATTGCTAAAATGAAAAAACGCGAGCTGAATAGACTTCGAAACCAAACCTTTGGCTTTGTTTTTCAGCAATTCTTTATGAATCCAAAAGACACAGTTTTACAAAATGTAATTCTACCGCTTAAAATTGCTGGAGTTGGTTCAAGAAAGCGCAAAGAAATTGCCCTAAAAGCTCTCGAATCTGTTGAGCTAACCGACAAAGCTAAAAATAAAGCTTCAAATCTTTCTGGTGGCCAAAAACAACGTGTCTGCGTGGCTCGCGCAATTGCAAATTCACCAGAAATTATTTTCGCCGATGAACCAACAGGAAATCTCGACTCAAAAACAAGTAAAAAAATTGAGGATTTGCTTTTTGGTTTAAACAAGGAAAGTGGAATTACACTAATTATTGTAACGCACGATGAATCTTTGGCTGCAAAATGTGACCGCCAGATTAGAATTCAAGACGGAAAAATTGTTTCGAAAGGAGAAAAATAATGAAATTTTTAGATATGGTCAAAACTTCAGCATCAAATTTGTGGCGGAATAAAGGCCGAACTTTCTTGACGATTATCGCGGTTTGTATCGGCTCTTTTACCATAGCATTAACTTCTGCTGTGAATATTGGTGTAAACGATTATATCCAAAAACAGCTTTCGGTTTTTGGTGATGATTCTATAATTTATTTTCAACCAAAGAAGGATAGTGGTATAACTTTTGGGCCACAAGAATACAAAGAAGGCGATTCGAAAAAACCCGATTCGCGGTATACACAACAAACCTTGAATTCTAAAGATCTTGAAAAAATTAACAAAATTTCAAACGTTAAAAATGCCCGCTTCTACAAAATAGCAACACCAGACTATATTCAATATAAAGATGGCAAGAAACTTACAATTACATCTGTTATAGTGGAAGTTGAAGGACAAAAATTTGACTTTGATTTCTTAGCTGGAGGTAAACCAAAAAATAAAGATGAGGTAACAATTTCTCAGGATTATCTTGAACATCTAGGCTTTAAAAATGCCCAAGACGCGATCGGTAAAAAAGTGATATTTCAAGTTTCAGATTCTTTGACAGGTGAAAAGAAAATCATCACCCAGAAAGTTTCAGGCGTAACAGCTAAGAGCTTAATTCAATCAGCGATGGTAACAATTAATGAACCAACCTTTAATGAAATTTATGACTTCCAAACAAAAAGCTTACCACTAGAGTCGAAAGAGAAAAGTATTTCTGCTCTAGCTCAAATTGAAGGAAAAGTAACTGAGGGTAAATTAAATCAAATCAAAGAAGACGCTAAAAAAGCAGGCTATTCAGCAAACACAGCTAAAGACCAAGTTGAAACTATCATGAATGTTGTAAACGGAATTACTGGTTCTTTGATTGTTTTTGGTGCGATTGCACTTCTTGCGGCCAGCTTTGGAATTATTAATACGCTTTACATGAGCGTGCGCGAACGAACTCGTGAAATTGGTTTAATGAAAGCAATGGGGCTTTCGAACCGAAAGATTTTCCAACTTTTCAGTATTGAAGCAATTTTGATTGGTTTAATTGGTTCAATTTTAGGAATTTTACTCGCATCTTTAGCAGGAGATGCTTTAAATAGTTTCGCCTCAAAAGATTTCTTGAAAGGGCTTGAAGGATTTAATTTAACTAAATTTACAATTGAAAATAGCATAACTATAACTTTGATTATTGCGGTTGTAGCATTCTTGGCAGGAGCTTTACCAGCACGCAGCGCCAGCAAAAAAGACCCAATTGAAGCTTTGAGATACGAATAAATGGTACGAAAACACCGCATTTCGCAAAATTTCTTGCGTTCGCCACGAATTGCACTAATGCTTGTTGGGCACAGCAATATTCGAAAGCGAGATTTTACGCTAGACATAGGTGCTGGAAGCGGTGTTTTTACTTATGCTCTTAGCAATAAATCTGCGCAAGTTTTAGCAATTGAATTTGACCGCGAAACTTTCAAAAAACTTCAAAATAACACTAAAAAATTAGAGAATGTTGAAGTTTTATGCGCAGATTTTTTGCGCTTCAATCTTTCAAAATTACCAAAAAATTATAAAGTTTGCGCAAATATTCCTTTTCACTTGAGTTCGCCAATTATTCAAAAGCTTACAAATGCTCAAAATTCACCAAAAAGTATTTATTTAATTTTACAAAAACAATTCGCCCGCAAACTAATTGTAAGTGATAAAAATTTTACTTCTGCGCTTGGTGTAAAAATATTTCCGTTTTTCGAAAATAAAATTAAAAAACCTCTTCAAAAATCTGATTTTACACCACCACCGGCTGTTGAAACGGTATTTTTCGAAATGAAACGGCGAGAAGCTCCGCTAATTTCGAAGGAAGAACAGCCAATTTTTAACGATTTTATTGAAAAAATGTTTGCTGTGCCAGAATTTTATAAACAAAATTGCCAACCAAAATTTAAAACTAAAAAACCAAGCGAATTAAAAGGTGAAGAGTGGTTAGAGATATGGCATTTTTGGCAAAATTCTGATAAAATAGAATAATTATGGCACAGAAAATTAAGTTCGAAATAGCTAAATTTGATAAAATTACGCCTGGCGGTCAAGCCTTAGGCACGCTTGAAAATGGTAAAAAAATCTTTGCTTGGGGAGTTTTACCAAATGAAACCGCAAAAATTCAAATTACAAAAAGTAAATCTAGTTTTGTAGAGGGTTTTGCGGTTGAAATTTTCGAAAGTTCGCCCGAGAGAATTGAGCCAAAAGATAAGGAGAGTTTTCTTTCAACTAGCCCGTGGCAGATTTTTAACTTTGATTTCGAACAAAAAACCAAACAAGAACTAATTTTTGAAAGCTTTCGCCAAGAAAAAATTGAACTCAAAAACCAAGAAGATTTTTATTCTGATGGTAAAATTTTTGAATATCGTAATAAAGTGGAGTTTTCATTTTGGTGGGAAAAATCTGAAGAAAATGAAAATGAGAGCAAGCTAAGTTTAGCATTTTTTAAGCGTGGAGGAAAAGGAAAAATCCCAGTTTTTTGTACAAGTTTAGCTACTCCAGA
>CALIMO010000113.1 GCA_938045655.1 uncultured bacterium | reverse complement strand
AGAAATGAGGTTTTAAATATTTAAGAAAGATTTTTTTCAATTTACTTCCGTTTATGCGTTTTCGCTAATTGTTGCGATATTATTGTTAATTTTCAAATCAGAAATTTCTGAAGATAGCTATTTTATAGCACGAATTTCACTTTTTGGATACAGTGTGCTAACGAGTGCGGTGCTTTTTATCCCAATATTTATAGTAGGGTTATTAGAGAAGATTTTTAAGAATAGTGTTGCTGACCTTGATGAATCTCTGGAAGATTCAATATCTTGGCCATATATTGTTCTATTTGTTTTTATTCTAGATGTGTTCTTCGGATTAACTTTATTGATCCCTATATATGTTATTATGCAGTCTAGCTATATTTTATATAGGTCTGCTAAAATATATAAAACTTTAATTTTAGAAAATCCAGAATAACCTCTCTAAGTCAGCAAAAGCTGGCTTCTTTTATTTTTTAAAAAACAAAAAACTGCTATTTTCGAAATTTAATAGCAGTTTTAAAATTATTATTTCACCAATTCAACTTTAAGCTTTTCAATTAGTTCTACAGGTGTTGGATCTACATTATTTAAAATAGCGAGATAAATACTGACAAAATCTGCTAGAATCGATCCCCAAAGAACTTGTTCAAGATAAGTTGAACCTTTAAGCTCAATATTTCGTGCTGCTGGGCGTTTTCCGCTTAAAAGCCTATCTGATATCTCGAATCGCTTTTGCACGCGTGGATGGTCGAAATTACTGCGTAGATTAAAAATTGCAAAGAGTTTTTCAACTGGGTGTGAGCTCCAACCAATGAACTCATTATGATTAAATTCTGGATATTCATTAAAGAAGCTAATATTCTTAGCATTTTCATTCCAAGAAATTTTCCATTTATAAGCTAGCGGTGAAAATTCACTCGAACTCAAAAAAACTGCACTTCGCCCTGCCGAATAAAGCGCTAACTGCTTGGCATAATTCCGCTCATTCGAAACACTTGCCGCCCAAGATTCGCTTTCTTTTCGCAAAAAATCGGCATAATGCTCAATTTCTTCGTGTTTTTCGTTCGAAATAATTCCAAAATTTACTAAAATTTTAGTTAAAGCTCTAAAATTATAAATTACCGCCATTCGAGGTTGGAGGCCTGTTGGCAATTTAACATGTGCGATCTGATTTTTGCGGGCGATTTCTTCCATTTTGCCGTGCGAAGAAACTGTGGCAACTTGTGCGCCAATTTCAATTGCTTGAGTTAACGCTGAAATTGACTCTTCTGTATTTCCAGAATACGAGCTTGCGATCACTAAAGTATTTTTCGAAACACTTTTTGGTAAATTATAATTTCGAATAATTTCGATTGGCAAAGTTATTTCATTTTCGAGCCATTTTTTTACAATTAAACCGGCTAAAGCTGAGCCACCCATTCCTGTAATAACAATATTTTTGATTTCACGACCATCATTTTCTGGTGAAATAACTTCAACTTGAAAAAGCGCCTGTTTCCACTGCTCGCTAGCGACTAAAAGCGCATTTTGCGGGTCGCGCTGAACTAATAAATTAAAATTATCTAACATTTTCCACCCTTTCGAAAAAAATAATCTTGATTATGCTTTAATTCTATGATACAATATAATTAATAAAAAGTAAAGTCAATTAAATATAAAGGTGGGTTATGGAAATTGATATGAATCAAACAAGTAAAATGCCAGTTAGCGATGATCCAGAACTCGCTAAGATTCTTTCTGGTGTTAGCGGTTCTTCAGATGATTCTGATGATAATCAAAGCACTGATGAACTCCAATATGAAGATTTAAGCCAAGTTGAGGTTCCAGCTGCTGAAGAAGTTCAACCGGTTGTTGAACAAACTCAGCCAACTGTAATGCCAAGTTTTGGTGGCTTAGATTTAGATACAATTAAAGGTCATGCTCTTAAAGATTTGCGACCATTAGTTGATAAATTAACTGTTTCGAATGAAGAAAAATTTGATATTTATCTTTTGCTTCTCCGTTCAAGTGATGATAATACTTTAATTGAACCAGCTTATAATGCTGCTCGAATGATTGAAGATGAAGTAAAGCGTGCAAATGCGCTTCTCGATGTGATTAAAGAGATTGACTACTTTAAATCAAAATAATTATAAAAAACTGCGATAGATTTTAAACTCTCGCAGTTTTTTATTTTCTAAAATCTTAAATTACGCTCAGGATTTTGTAAAATTATTTAGAACTCAATAAAAATAGGCCCTAAATCTGGGGCCTATTTTTCTTTTCCGAAATTAGATTTTTTTCGAATTTTTCTTCAATTTTTTAGCAAAGAATGCAATTATTGGTGTGAAAATTACAGTAACCAAACCAATCAAAACTAATATAGTAGTGCTGTCTTGTTGGTTTTGTTTTTCGCGTAAATATCCAGTTTCTGGAGAATTTAAACGTTGCTTTGCAATTTCCTCATTACGTTTTTTGATAGCTTCTGCAAGTTTGCCTGCTTCAATTTGAGCTTCTTTTTGCTTAATAGAATTTTTAATTTCTTGCAGTTTTTCGGTCAATTCTTGGCGTTTTTTCTCATTTTTAACTTTCGAAATTAAATTCTCAATATTTTCGATATCAACAGCCGGAAGCTCATTTTTCTTCGTTTTGTTATCTTCAACGATTTTTTCAACTTCTTTTAGCTTATCTTCAGATGATTTTTGACGCTCGCTTTCTGCTTTTTTAGCTTTTTCGATAGCCGATTTCAAATCTTCTTCCGCTTTTTTAATTTCTTCGAAAGTTGGATTATCTGCTTTTTGAACTTCTTTAGCTTTATCGGCTTCAGTTTTAACTTCATCTTTCAGCCATTTTTGTGAGTCTTCAAAATCTTTAATTTGTGAATTTAGGTCTGTTTTATCAGCTCGCAAACCATTCAAAGCACTTTCAAGTTCATTAATTGCTTCCAAGATTTCACTCTCTGAGGCAAGATCTTCGGTTGAATTTTTTATCGCCTCAGCAGTTTTAAGTTGGCTTGAAATATTCAATTTTGACGCCGCATTTACAACTTCTTGCAACTGTGCTAAAGTTTCCTTAGAAAAATTATTAAGATTTTTCAAATTAGCAATTTTGTCTAAAGTTTGCTCCAATTTTTTGGTATTTTTATTGTATCGTTCAGCAATTTTCTCTAACTCTTTAAGATTTGCTTGTTTCGCCGCAGGGTCAAGAATTTTATCATTTTCATTCATGACATCCTTAAAGTCGGCAACATATTCAATTACTTTCTTTAATTCGTTGATCGCGTTTAGAACATCAGTTTTGCGCTCATTTTCTAGAGCTACGATTTCAGCAATTTTATTATTTAAAGAATCTGCTGCGTTTTTAACGTCATCGTTGGTTATTCCTAAAGGTTGTGTTGCAGTACGCTTAACCTCAGTTAATAAATTAGCAGGGATTGCATTTTTAATATAATCTGGCTGTTTTTCGAAATTTTCAAGAGCTTTTTTAGCTGGCTCACGAGAAGCGAAAGCAGTCAAAAGCCTAAATTGAGTGGTAGTTGTATTTCCGTATTTATTTGTAGCTTTAACTGTAATCAAATAGTCACCATTTATTTGGTTTTCTTTATTACTGAACACTTCTTCGGCATCAGTTGTGAAAGAAGTAATATCTGAAGTTGGGCTACTTGCTGTAAAGAAATTTCCGCCAGCTTGGGGGTTATAATTCTTCTTGAAAGATTCTATTATAGCATCATTAATTGTAGAATTATTTTGTCTTGGTTTATCCCAAACTAATGGCGAGCCTTCTTCTAATGGAATACTGTTACCTTGAACATTGAAATTAATCTCTGGTTTTTCGTTTAGATTAAAGTTTATATTCTCTACTGTTACGTCAGATGTATTATAAAAAGCACTTTGGTCGTCCATGGCATTTCCGTTAGGTAGAGTATATTTTTTATTTATAACGCTAAAAGTATCTGTGCCCTTAAATTTATCTGCGTTAACTTTAATATATCCGCCATCTTGCTGTGGATTTCCATTTTTATCTGTATTTATAAAAGTTTGATTATTTTCTATTGGCATAATCGTGCCATCAAAGTTAATAAAAGGATTTTTAAAAATTCTTTGGCCTTTTGAAAGATTTATTGTTACACTTTGGCTTGAAATTCCATAAACTTTTGCTTTTGGCAAGTCTTTAAGAGGTGAAAAATCTGTAGCCTTAGTATGGTGAATCCATAACAAATCAACCTTTTTCCAGTTTTTAACAAATGAAATATCACTAACGCTGTTCATTCCAACATAAGCTGTCTCTATATTCTGGAGATCTGCTGCAGCAGACATATCCTTTAATGACCAGATTGCATGAACATGGATTAATTTTAAGTTCTTAAAATACTGAATGCCTTCCACATTCTCGAAATTTCGATACGCATCATCTGGCCAGAACTCTGTCATTGTTTTAGCTACGCCAGCCGTAATTGGACTATTAAGTGTTCGGCTTGGATCACTTTTCATTAAAACTGAATTTAATGCACGCTTAAAATTCGCATCTGTAAATTTAATTTCATAACTATCTGGAGCATTGCTTGGATCAACGGGGTTCACCGCTGAAGTATAAGCTGATGCTTTTGAAAAAATATTTTGTTTGTTAATAATTTGTGTTCCATAATACCCGCCACCGAGTGCTAGAACCGCTACCGTCATTGCTGGTAATAAAATTCTATTATTCTTTACTTTCATTTAATCTTTCCTTAAATATATTTATGCTTATTCTATTTTACTAAATATTTGCAAAAAAATCAATAGTGTGCTAAAATTTAAATACTTTTCGAAAAGGGGTGGAAGAAATGAAAAAAGTACATTTGCACAGGTTCGGTAAAACTGATATATTTTTTTCGATAGCTGTTACTCTGTCTACTGAAAGAGTTAAAGAGCCTGAAAAATCCTATTTGCTTAAAGATCAGTCTAATTTTAGGGAATTAATCCTTGAGATTGAGACTAAAGAGCCAACTGGGATCTTTCAAAAAAGGAATTTCTTTTTTGGATTAGATGAAGAAAATCTTGAAGAAGCTAAATTTGCATTTCATAATAATGAAATTGCAAATTGGTATATTCGAAGAATTAAATCTTCAGATGTTAACTTCAGCTCGTTCATCGATCGGTTAGATAGCCAAACCATTTAAATTTAAGCCGTTCGAAAGAACGGTTTTTATTTTTTCGAAAATTAAAATCGCCCAGATATGAGCGATTTTTTGCTATTTTTTGAAGATTTCTTTTGTGATTTTTTGCACAATCTCTGTGTCATTCCAAGTTGTTTTTTTGCCGTCAATTACGCGGTAAACTTCATGCCCTAAACCTGTAATTAACACGATATCGCCCTTTCCTGCAATTTGTAAAGCTTTTCGAATTGCTTCTTCGCGATCTGGAATTTCTTGAATATTTGCTGGTAATTTTTCACCTTTTTTCGAAATTCCTGCAATAATTTCTTCACGAATTTTCTTAGCGTCTTCGGTATAGTTTTCTTCATCGGTAATAATAATTCGGTTAGCTAAATCTTGAGCGATTTTTCCCATAATTGGGCGTTTTTCACGATCACGGTCACCGCAAGCACCAAAAACCAAAATCGTGCGCTCTTTAGTGATTTTTTTTGAAGCTTTAAGAAGTTTTTCAAGCGCGTCTGGTGTGTGGGCGTAGTCTACAACCACATCAAAAGGTAAATTCGAAACAGCATATTCAAACCTTCCTGAAACTCCTTCAAGATTAGCGATTCCCTCTTGGATATCTTCGAGCGAAATTCCTAAAAGATAAGCGCCGGCCGCCGCCGCAGTCATGTTGTAAACATTAAATTCGCCTGGTAGATTTGTGGCGATTTCAAGCTTAACGTTGTTATCGATTCGAAGGTTAGCCTCGCTTCCCTTTTTGTAAAGCTTGAAATTTTCAATTTTAACTTCTGCAGAATCACTTTCGCCATAAGTTATTTTTTGCTCGCCAGCCTCAAATTTATTGAAAAATTCGAAATAAGCATCATCAGTATTTAAGACAATAAATCGTGGTTGCATTTCGAAAAGTTTTGCTTTAGCGTTAGCGTAGTTTTCCATTGTTTTATGGTAATCAAGATGGTCTTGTGTAAGATTGGTCATAATTGCCATCTCAATAGGAACTCCAGCAAATTTGTATTGATCAAGTGCATGCGAAGTTGCCTCAATTAACGCAAATTCAACACCAGCTTTTTTTGCATCAGAGAAAAATTTTTGCAATTTCGAAACTGTTGCAGTTGTAGAATTGGTGTCATTCACTGTTTGAACGCCTGCAATCTCAATATTTGCGGTTGAAAACATCGCAGTTTTATATCCAGCTTCTTTCAAGATTTCATTAAGAAAATTAACAGTGGTGGTTTTACCGTTCGTACCTGTTACAGCAATCACTCGCAAGTCGCGCGCGGGGTTGCCATAACGTGTGGCGATAACTTTTGCGCGAGATTTTCGATAAGTTTTTTCCAGCCCAACAAGCGCCGATTTTGGCAAGACTTTGCGAGCAGTTTTTGTTAAATTATTCTTAATGCTCATAGTTAAATTATAGCACATCTCGCCCAGCAGTCCAAATCTGCATTCTATCAGTAGAGCCAGCATCTGAATCGCAAAACTCAGAGATATAATATCGCCAAAAAGAACGATAAACAACATACAGCCTAAAGTCAGACTGTATTTCTGAAAATGAGGTGTTTTGGAAGATTTTTAATCTCAATAGTTTAGAAAAATGGTTGGTGGGGTAAAATTGGGGGTACGGTTAATGAAGAATCTTGGGTTCTTAATTTTGTAAGTTTGAAATTTTCTTTACTGTGTTTGCAGTATAGATTTCGAGGGCTTGGTTATTGTTAGTTTAATATTAGTTAAAGACTAGCAAAAAGATATAGAAATAAACAGTAAGTCGCCTGACTATTTGTAATGTGTTTAGCAATTTGTCGGGTAGAGTTGCCCATTCTTAAAACACCTGAAGCGAATGACGGTGCGAATAAGCATAATTTTTATACATTCCCAGACTTGCTACGAAATTTATCCCTACATCTTAGTTGATCAACCATTTCGTTTGCTATAAACCCTATAAAATGAGCCCTCCTCATGATAAGAACTTATCTTGCCCTCGCTTTTTAGATACTCTAAAATCCCTTCATTTACTTCAGTTATTGTTAATTTAGGGTTTTTACTTTTACTAATATCGCTCATCAAATTATTGTATATTTCTAAAAGCCGAACTTTTTGAAGTTGTTCATTTAATTCTAAGGCAGTAAAATTCGATAGCTGTTTACTTAATAAGATTTGACGACTCTCGATATCTATATCGTCTATAGAAATTATCTTTTTTAATAGCGAAGTGTCTACCGTAATTTCACCACTTAGAATATCATCAATATGGGTTTGCGAAATATTTTCAATAATTTTCTGAACCTCCTTACTGAAGTCAGAATAATTAGACACAATATATTCTAAATCATCCTCATCGAAACGATTTTTTAAAATATGACCTTGTAGTTTAGCACTGTACGCTTTATTTTGGATGCTGATATTAGTTTTAAAGCAATCCACTATAGAAATCGCATCTTCGATAGTAATATTCTCATCTAATACCTGAAGAGCCTCTTCTTCATTATAAACATTTATATCTGTAAATTCCTGAATATAACTATCTATATACTCTAAAATATAAATATTTACTTGATTTGGGTATCTTTCTCGCAAACTTTTCAGTACATCAACACTAAATTCAGAAGATACAGATCTAGTTTTTATAAGAATATTAATCTTACTTTCATCAATATCTTTATCGGGGAGTGATGTAAGCTCCCGCCCGATTACCGATAATATATTTCTATAATGTTCATCCTTCAACTTATTGCACATAGCCGTTTTCCTAAAGAACAGTCTTTGTTGCTCTTCTGAGTATTTATCAAAAATTGTTTTTTCAAAACGTATGTTTAACTTCGAATTAACAAAATCGAGAAGCAATTCGTTCCATTCCTCGTATTCATTGAATGAATCCATTAAATTTTGAGTATTGCAGATAATTTTATTGAACTTAAACGCGGCATCAATCATCGGCATTGTTTCAAGGAGTGTTACGTTAAGTATTTCATCTGAAAGACATTTCATATAGTCAATTCGGGTCTCTTCAACTACCTCTTTATTGTTTAATATCTCATAGACATCAGGTAACTTATCATTAATCGAATTGCCAGAAAACCGAATAATTTGTTTAACATAATCTTCAATATTTTCTTGGATATACTCGCTCAGTTCTTTAAATAACTTAGTTATACTAATTGGTTGATTTTTAACCTGTTCCTCAGTAATTGAAGAATCTAGATAACTTATAAGATTAGTAATATTTGCCATATTTATTGCATACAGATTGTGATCATACACATATTGGCTCATTGATCCATGAGACCCATCGAAGTCAAAATCAGTAATTTTAACATTCAACTTTGACAAATTAGCTTGAATTTGCGAGTTATCTACCTTTAATGGGTCGCTAAAATTATCAAAACTTTCCTGAATTGATTTCCAATTCTCCTCAATAAAAATTACTAAAACATCTACTAGTTTAGAGTCAAGAGTATAGAGACTCAAGTTGGTCAGCGATAACAACAAGTTAGTAATATAGACTTTATCCCTATTCAAAATATTATCTGATAACAGTAAAATTCTCAGTGTTTTCTTATCAGACTTCAAAAGTTCTACAATTAAAGAAATTCGATAATCTATTTCAATTGTTTCATTTTGTAAGTATCTATTTAAAAATTCATAACGTTCCTCTACTATATACGAATTAATACGTTCTTGAATTTTACCTTCAGTCAAAGTATATTTCAATAAATCATAGTTCAGGATTGAAGCGTGATTAAAATCTGAATCATCCAATCGGTCGTAAACCTCAGAAATTTCAGTTAGTGAATAATCTTCTTCTAAAATATTATCTCCCTGAACTGCAATAAGAAATTCTTTATCTTCCTTTTTTAGTGTATTCGGATAAAAATAAGTAATATAATCCGAATATCCCTTATCTATATAACCGTTCTGAATCAAGAAAAAAATCATAGAAAGCTTTTCATCAGATTTTAGATATCCAAATTCTGCTTGAGAGCATATATCGTCAAAACTGGAACGCTCTAAGAGATGTGCAATTTTTTCTGAAGAAACCTCAGATAATTCTTTACGAAATGAAATGAGTTCGTCATTTAGTGAATTGATATTTTCCCTGTCTTTTAGTTTTTTTAGTCGATTTTGAAACTCTTCATCGTTCGGAAAAATATTATCAAAGTTCTCTACTTGATCATAGTTAGAGCTGTAACCAGATAATGTGGACTTAATTTCAACGCCTTCCTTGAGTAATTCCCTAATAAACTCAATTCTATTTGGGAACTCACTCTCGAGCTTTCCATCAACCTTAATCGCCTCTCTACCTTTTGGCACTTTTAAAAATATAGAATAAAGCTCTAATTTATTTCTTGAAAATTCTTGTTCAGCCTCCATAATTCTACTTTTAAGCGTTGATATTTCTTTATTTAATTTTTCTCTTTTGTGTTTTTTTAGACTAATCTCCTCTTGTAGGAGTTTGTACACTAAACCCGAATTCATTTGTAAATATGAAAAGTCTTTTGGAAATATATTCTTATAGACAATCATTGCAAATAATTTTTCATCAACGAGCTGAAGTTTATCAGCCTTCTCCGTGTCTGATAATGCTGAACGATAAAAGGCAAATTCATTACAAATATTATAAACAAGACGCATTTCATCCACGTAAATAGAGATTTTTTGAAGAAATTTTTTATCTAAGGTGTTTTCGAGATGCATATCTTTCAAAATATCCGTAAAACGCTCTCCAGCATTAGATGAAGTAATTACAGGTATTATAGGAATAATAAAATCAAAAAACTTCGTACGTTCTCGAGAGATAAACATATCATCTTTGATTAAGTAAATAAATAATAGTTTTTCGCCATTTTTCTTTTTACCATTTACAAGCGTATTGATTTCTCGTAGCTTCTCAAAGATTAGATTGGTTTCAAACCTATCAATATCCTCAAAAATAATAACATTAGTTTTACAATTTTCAAACAAATATAATACATCATCTAAATACTTGTCAAAATATGAGATATTCGAATTTTGGAAAACTTCTATTTGACCCGAAATTCCCGCACCTTTGAAAGATATATTTCGAAGTAGTTTTTGATGAAACTGAAGCTTAACTAATTGATATATGATTTTATATAAGATAAATACAGTCACAGCATAAGCCACTAATCGGCTAATTGCTCCAATTCTAGGCAATGGAGGGATAGTAGTAACTAAAGTTGAAGCGATAATATTATAATTAACTAAGAATAGTATCATGAAAAGAAGGCCAGCTAACAACGCAGTCCAATATCCAATATTGGTATTGCTTGGATTTTGTTTTGATTTAAAAATAGTCATTGGAATATCATTTGGGTCAATTCTATGAAGTAATTGATTTATGACTTTTCCCTCTAGGATATTAACCTGTTCATTGGTAGTTATCGTATTAAACTTATCATCACTCTCGTTCTCACTTTCATCTTTATTCTCTCGAGTAAAATGAGAAAGCGAGAGATGAATAGGATTAAAAGTCTCATCCTTCGTCTTATATGTTTCAATAAAACTACTTTTCCCTGCGCCATAATTTCCCGATATAGCAACATTCGTTATATCTTTTTCAGATAAAACAAAACGCATCGCCTTTATCTGTGATTCATCAATTTCTATATCATTTTTTGGCGTTAATTTATTAAAAATGTAGGTCATAACATTCTCCGTATCTGCACTTATACCCGATACAATACAACCAATTCTCCATCTATATTCCTCTCAACTTTTTTACCGAAGGAGCTAATAGAATTCATTATCTATGGATATAACTAATGAATAGAACTCTCTTCAGATTTATGTTTAACTATATTATAGCATAGTTCAGGGGATTTTTTGAGACAAGAAAACCCCACATAAGGCGGACTAAGACCAGCTACTAAGGAACTGTTCATTAAAAATCTGAAACCGTGCAGTTGACATTCCAAATATGCGAGCTAAGCCAATACTGTTCGACAAATCGAACTATATTATCACTTTATCGGCGAAATCTTAAAGGAGTAATCTTAAAAAGCTCGTTCCATAATTTAACAGATTAGACTGCTCCGGAAGGGGTGAACCTTATATCACTTTTTCAATATCATAGCAAATTACAAAATAAAAACAGCTTCTCTCGAAGTCTGCTTTTAAAAAATAATTTCTGGTACACGAGAAAGGACTTGAACCTTCACGCCAATTGGCACTAGTTCCTAAGACTAGCGTGTCTACCAATTCCACCACTCGTGCAAAATTACTTTACTATTTTAACTGATATTTTTCGAAAAGTCAAGGATTTTTCAAAAAAATATTGGTTTTGGCGGAGAGAACAGGATTCGAACCTGCGAGAGCTTGCGCCCAACACGCGTTCCAGGCGTGCGCCTTAAACCACTCGGCCATCTCTCCATAAAAATATTTTACTTTATTTTTTCGAAATTTTCAATTGAATCATGATATAATTTGAAATATGGAAGTTAAAAAATATAAGCCAGAAGATATTTACCCAACACCGCAAGAAAAACCAAAAGAAAACCAAGAAAAATCACGAGAAGCCCAAAACAATGAATTTATTCTTGAAGAATATAAAGTTATTCGAAAAGGTAAAAGCGAAGATTTTATGCCAATTCAAATTGCTGCAATATTGGGATTTTTAAGCTTATTTCCAGCTCCTTCGCCAGTTCCAATTATTAACTATGGTTTTAGCTTGCTTTCAGTTATAGCTGTTAG
>CALIMO010000112.1 GCA_938045655.1 uncultured bacterium | reverse complement strand
GAAAGACAAACTACATTTCCTGAAATTGTTATATTTTTCGAAGACTGATTCTGACTTTTATTATTCGAAATATTTCGGTGAGCAACTGGCAGTGTAAAATCGAGAAGCTTCACAACAAAACCTACTGCAAAAACTACAGCTACTAGTACAGCAATCACCAAAATCGAGGTTAATTTTCGATGAAAAGATTCCTTTTGATATTTCGAAATCTGTTTCATTTTATTTTAAGAATCCCATCACAACAATTACAGCAAGGCTAATTAAAGTTAAAATAGCCATCAATGGAGCAGTTCTCTTAACCCAGTTTTTATAAGGAACACCTGCGAGCGCTAAACCAGCCATTAATGATGCAATTGTAGGGGCAACCATATTAAGAAGTCCAGATGCAGTTGCAAATGCAACAACAGCAATTTCTTTGGTTGAGCCAGCTAAATCTGCAACAGGAGCAATAATTGGCATTGTTGCCTCTGCTAAACCAGAAGATGATGGAATAATAAATGACATTGGGATATAGAAAATATAAGCTAAAACACCAAATATCTGTGATGGAACTTTTCGAAGAAGTTCTTCGCCCCAATAGACAATCGTATCTTGAATTCCACCAGCTTGCATCAAAACGCCAATCGCTGCAGCAACCGCAATAATTAAAGCAACACTCAATAAATCTGCCGAGCCAGCAAGGAAAGTGTTTGTTACAGAAACATCATCTTTTTTAAATTCCTCATGATAAAGAATTTTAATCATTATTGTCGAGATTAAGAACAATGCTGAAATTTCGTTAAAATACCAAGAGCCAAACGGAACAGCATGTTCAAATCCGAAAATTCCACCAACAATAGGCAAAGTTGCGAGCCATTTGTGCCAGTCTTCAAAGAATGTTACGTGCAAATCTTTCCAAGGAACAAGTGACATAATCATCACAAGGAAAGTTAGCCCAAAAATTCCCATTACAAATTTTCGCTCAAGCGTAAATTCTGGCACTTTTGAAGCATCAATTGCTTTAACTGCTGGTTTACCTTTAGAATCTTCAGCATATTCACCAGCTTTAACTTTACCAGCATATCGCATTGTAAAGATAATCGAAGCAACTAAAGATGCAACTAGAATTATAAACTGAGGCAATAATATTTTCGACAATTCTGCACCAGCAGCATTTGCAGCAATAATAGTTGAGAATGGATTTACTGTTGAAGCTAAAACGCCCGAACCAGCACCAAGAACAATTACCATTACGGCAGTCATTGAATTATAACCAGCAGCAATCATAATTGGCACGATTAATGCATAGAATGCCACCGCTTCTTCTTGCATACCATAAGTAGTTCCACCAATCGCAAAAAGTGTCATTAAGACTGGAATAATCCACTTCTCTTTGCCTTTCATCTTTTTGAGCAAGCCACCAATTGCAGAATCAAGTGCGCCGGTTTTCATAACAACGCCCAAGAACCCACCAAGAATCAGGATGAATACGATTACATCAAGTTTCTTAGCCATTCCATAAATTGGAGACAAGAAAACATCCCAAAATCCTTGCTTTAGATTAATGTAATATTCTTTTTTCTCTTCTTCAGCTTTTTTAAAATTGCTTGCCGCATTTTTATAGCCTTTGCTTTCTGCATCAGAAATTGAAATTTCGGTTTTTGGATTTTTAACTTCTTCAACAACTTTCAAGCGTTTTTCAGTTTGCGAGTAACTGTTGGATTTAATTTTTCCGTCTTCTAATCGTTCATAACGACCACTTGGTATGAGCCAAGTTAAGCCAGCCATTATTGCAATAATAATGAATAAAACACTAAAAGCCGACGGCGATTTAAACACTTTTAGCTTTTTCGAAACCTTTTTAACCTTTTTTGAAGCAGTTTTATCTGCATCTTTTTTCATAGCCATTTTCTTCTCCTAAAATTACAAAGTTAAAGCCATAACCGCTTTAATTGTGTGCATGCGGTTTTCAGCTTCGTCGAATACAATTGAAGCGTTTGAGTTAAAGACTTCATCAGTAACTTCCATTTCTTTCAATCCATATTTTTCGAAAATTTCTTTTCCAATTTTTGTATTTAAATCATGGAAGGCTGGCAAACAGTGCATAAATTTCACATTTGGATTTCCAGTTGCATGAAGAAGTGCCGTATTTACTTGGAAGCCACGTAATTGATGTATTCGTTCTTCGAATTTATCTTCTTCTCCCATTGAAACCCAAACATCAGTATAGATAAAATCTGCACCGTGAGCGGCACCATATAGATCGTCTGTAATCGTAATTTTCGCGCCAGTTTCACGAGCAATTTCACGGCATTTTTCAACCAAAGCAGGATCTGGATGAAGATTATTTGGAGCAGCAATTCGAAAATCAACGCCCATTTTAGCTGAGCCAATCATTAAGCTGTTTGCCATATTATTGCGTCCATCACCAACAAACACTAATTTAGCACCTTTTAGGTATCCAAGATGTTCTTCAATTGTCATAAAGTCTGCCAAAATTTGAGTTGGGTGATACATATCAGTCAAACCATTCCAAACAGGCACACCAGCATATTTTGCAAGTTCTTCAACAGTTGAATGATCGAAACCACGAAATTCAATTCCATCAAATGAGCGACCAAGCACAATTGCTGTATCTTTAATTGATTCCTTTTTACCCATTTGAATATCATCTTTACCTAAAAATTCTGGGTGAATTCCCAAATCTCGAGCCGCCACAGTAAAAGCGGTTCGAGTTCGGGTTGAAGTTTTTTCGAAAAGCAAAGCAACTTGTTTGCCTTCGTGAATTTTGTGAGCAATTCCAGCTCGTTTTAAACGTTTGTACTCATGCGAAACATCAAGCATTAAGCGAATTTCTTCTGGAGTAAAATCTAAAAGTGTTAGAAAATTTCGATTTTTCAAATTTAATGCCATTATTAAATCTCCTCTCTCCAAATTGGCATTGACATACAGCGTGGGCCTCCGCGGCCACGACCAAGCTCAGCGCCCTGAATTTCAATAACTTCCACGCCAGCTTCACGCAAAGCTCTGTTGGTTACATAGTTTCGGTCATAAGTTACGACTACACCTGGAGCGATTGCTAGAGTGTTTGAGCCGTCGTTCCACTGTTCGCGAGCCGCCGCAATTGGATCACCATCACCACATTGAATCAAAGTTACATGGTCAAGGCCAAGAACTTCCTCTAGAGTTTCTTTCAAATTTGTTCGATGAGTAATTTTTGGCTGACCTGGAATGCCAGAATCTTCCAAAACGTAAATATTCAATTCACCATCTTTGTCTAAAATTTCTGGGTGAACTGTAAATTTATCATAATCAATCATTGTGAAAACAGTATCAAGATGCATAAATGCATGTGAAACTGGAATTTGAATTGCTAAAATTTTATTAAAATCTGAAAATTCAAACAATTTCGAAGCAACTTTTTCGATTGCTTCAGGAGTTGTTCGTTGTGAAACACCGATCGCCATTACATTCTTCGAAAGAACGAGTTCATCACCACCTTCCATATTGAATTTATTATAGCGATCAAACCAAACTGGAACTTCACCACCAGGAGTTTTTGCTGCAAATCGTGGGTGATAGCGCATAATATATTCCATAAACAAACTCTCGCGTCGACGAGCTGGATATCGCATTTTATTAATTGTTAAGCCATTTCCAACTGCAGCTGCTGGGTCACGAGTAAAGTAAAGATTTGGCATTGGGTCAAGCAAAAATGGATAATCAC
>CALIMO010000111.1 GCA_938045655.1 uncultured bacterium | reverse complement strand
ACCGTGTAACCCGAAAATTCTGTTGCATTTTCGATCAAAATTTTATAAAAATATAGCTGTTGTGTATATTCATGAATTTTTGTTGAATTTGTATCAAATTTATTAGTTTTGGTATTAAAAGGAATTGAACCGGTCTTATAATCAACGACTGTGATTTTTTTATTTTCGCGGTCTATTCGAATTAGGTCGATCTTTCCCGTTAGAACCGCATTTCCAATCGTTACGCCAACACCGCTAAAGTTTTTCTCAGCTATATTTCCAGGTTTAAACTCGCCTAAATTATTCTCGAAAAAGTTTTCAAAAATTTGATTAAATCTTTCTAAAATTTCTTCTTTGTCTTTTTCTGAGAGTGGGTATTTCGAAAATCTTTCAATAGCATATTTTTTAATGTTATCAATATTTGATGTGTTGCCAGAATTAATTTCATCTTGAATATAATTAAAGCCTTCATGAACGATATTTCCAAGCGTTAGGGCTGGACCATAAGCTCCGGGAAAACATAAAATTTTGTTTTCGAAAAAGGTTTGAGGACCTTTATATTGGAGGCTTGTATAGGAGTTTAAATCTGTTGGGTTTAATTTGTAATTTTTGACTCTTGGCTTCAAAAGTTCCCGCATTTTTTCATTTTTGATAGTGTAAAATTCGTGCCAGTTTGTTTCAATTTCATCAGCTTCAAGCGATTCTCTTTGGATTTTTGAAACTTCTTGCCATTTTTCAGGTAGAATTTTTGATTTTAAAACTCCGTCTTCTTCTCGTTCATCTAAAAATGACAGTGTTTTTTTGGTTTTTCCGGTTAAATCACTGTTGTGGTTTGTGAGATAAAGTTGAGTTTTAGCACGCGTCATTGCTACAAACATCAAGCGTTTGCGCGTGTCTTCACCCTCATCTTCGATACTTGTAAATTTAAGGTTTGCGGGCATTGTGATATTTTCACCCCCGCCACCTTTTCTCGCAGAATTCCAGCTATCTTGATTGAGTGAAATTAGAAAAGTATATTCAAACTCTAAGCCTTTTGCCACGAAGGGCGTCATAACTTGAACTGCATTTTCGCTTGTATTATGCGGATTTGTACTTAAAATTTGAATTTCAAATTCTTCACATAATTCAACATAATTTATTAAAATATCAAGTTTATTATTTTCTTCGTTCGAAAATTCTCGCAGTTTATCTCGCAAAATAGTTAAGTTTAAAATTGTATCATAAAATTCTTCGTCAGATTTTTGCGAAATAAAATCTCGAATTGGCGATTTTAAACCTTCGCGAATTTCCCTTGAACCTAAAATATAATCAAAAAGCTCTTCGAAAGTCTTCTCGTGTGAAAACTCGGCTAGCGTAACTAAAATTTCACCCAAATTTCGAATTTGTTCAACTTCGCTTTTCAATATAGCTTCAATCCAAAAATCACGATTATCTTTGGCCGCCCAACTCATTTTCCAAACTTCAACTGCTGGAATTTGCCAAAAATCAAAACTCAAAACTTCAGGGAAAAGATTCGCCATTTTGTCTTCGTCTTTATCGCGAATTGCTAAAATTAGCCTCGAAATCTTAATTAGCTGCGAAATTATTTTATTTTTTAGTATATTTTCACGTTTCTCATAATAAATTGGCATATTTTGGTTTTTTAAATATGGCACAAAAGCTTGTAAAATCTTGTGCTTTGGCGCAATTACGGCAATTTCTTTTGGCGTAACTCCGTTTTGAATTAAATTAGAAATTTTTTCTGCGATCCAAGAAAATTCTGCGATTTGACTTTCGAAATTCGTTCGTTCAAGCTGAATTTTTCGGTCGATGAAATTCCCTTCCGCTGAAATATCTTTCTCAATTTTAATTGGCAAGTTTTTAGTCAATCGTCCTGAAATCGTATTTGCAACATTTTTTGAAGCAGTTAAAATATCGCCGTGCGAGCGGTAATTTTTAGTTAAGTTGATGACTTTTGTGTTTTCGCCAAAACGATTGTAAAAATCAATCATGTTCGACTTACTTGCACCTTGAAAAGCCATAATTGCTTGGTCGTCATCGCCCACCGCCAAGACATTTGGCTTACCTTCCATAACAGGATTATTTGTGAGCAGTTCAATAATTTTCGCCTGAGAATCATTAGTGTCTTGATACTCATCTAATAGTAAATATTGATATTTTTCTTGAAGCGTGAACCGAAAATCATCGTTGTTTTCAAGTGTTTCGATAACTTCCAGAATCATATCATTAAAATCGTAAAGCCCACGATTTTTCATTTCATTATTGAATTTTTCATAAAAATCAGCAAATTCAAGTAGTTTTTTATTTGCGTAAGTGTCGCTGATTTGAAAATTATCTTCGAAATCTTTTAAACTAAGAAAAGTATTCTTCCAATCTGTTAACGGTTTTGATTTTCCAGTTTCTTCTGCCTCAAGATAGGCTTCATTCAATTTTTCGAAATAAAAATACAGATTACTTTTAAACTTTGTATCGTTTAAATCTTTTGAGATTGAATTTTTTAAATTATCGAGAATTGCTGAATAGAACGGCTGAACCTGTGCAAAAGTTCGCCCGTTAACGCGTAACCCTTTAATACTCTCGTTAAAAATTTCTTGCTCAGAAATATTTGCCTTCGCAACTTTTCGCAAATCATCTGGCGAAATATAAGCATTTTTCATTTCTTTTATCGTGGAGGCGATGTTCGAAATAGGGATTTTTTTGAGTTTTGAAGAACTCGGCAATTCGTTTGATATTTTTGTTATAATTTCTTTCGTGATTAATTCATCGGCAGCCTCGTTAAGATTTTTATCTGTAAAATATTCACGATAATTTTGAATAATTTCATTTGCGAAACCGTGATAAGTGAAAATGCCAACTTTAAAAGAATCCGTACCAATAAAACGCGAAAGTCGCTCGCGCATATTCGAGGCTCCAGCTTCAGTAAAGGTCATTGCAAGTATATTCTCTGGTGCTGTGTCGGTTTTTTGTAAAATATTGGCAATTCGTGTTGAGAGCAATTGAGTTTTCCCTGTCCCCGGCCCTGCAATCACCAAGACTGGTCCATCGATTGTATCGACTGCTTCTTTCTGCTCAGCGTTTAACATTTTATAATTTTTTTCGAAAATCTTTTGAAAGTCGTTCATTCTTCCATTTTATCATAAAAAGCGAACCTTGTTTAGAGTTCGCTTTGCGATTTATGTGAATACTCTCCGTTTTTGTTTGGTGAATATTTGAGGTCGAGCTTTTTCTCGAGTGATTCAATTCGATCTTGGTAATTTTTTTCAATTTTTTGCTGTCCATCAGAATTTTTAAGATAATCACTATAAAAAATCCCAAGAATGATACTATTTACAACCAGCCCAATAAGAAGAATAATAGTTAAAATAATATGTAAAATTGATAAATCTCTTTTTTCGAAAAATTTCATAAATTCCTTTCTCGTAATTTTATATTAATTAAAGCATAAGTTTAATGAAAAAACAATATTTAGAAAACGAAAAAAGCCCGCAATGCGAGCTAAAATTTTAATCTATTGGTTGAAATCTACCGTCCATAAACATTCCTTTCGGTCGTGACCAGATTTTACTATTACCAACTTCGCAGTAATTTACGAGTTCTTCATCTTGTTCTGTGTGATGAGAAATACTTAGAATTTCGTATTCTCCACCCTTATAGTGCCTATACTTTCCACCAATTTTAATTTCTTTGATAGGCTTAAAAGGGTTGTAGCCCAAACAATCGTGAAGGATTTTTTTGATAATCTTACTGATTTCTAATTTCGAGCATTCTGTTATCTCAAAATTA
>CALIMO010000110.1 GCA_938045655.1 uncultured bacterium | reverse complement strand
AGCAGAAATTTCCGGCAAAGTATTGATCCCAGAAGATTCTAGAACTTCTTCAAAAAGCCCAATTTGGTTTTCATTTTTTGTTTCAAAATCCTCTGAGCCAGTTTTCATCTCTTTTGGAATTTTTCGGAGCAAAGAATTAAATTCAAGCTTTCGAAGCATTTTTAAAACTTCTTCATAATTAAAGTTACGAATATCGGCATCTTCAAAGTTAAGCTCAACCGGTGCATCAAGAAAAATTTCAGCAATTTTTTTACTCATAAACGCTGAATCTTTACCAGCTTCAAGTTTTTTTCGCCAAGCCGGTTTGATATTTTCAAGATTTTCATAAATTCCCTCAAGCGTAAAAAACTCTTGCAAAAGTTGCGTAGCAGTTTTTGGACCAATCCCTGGCACACCTGGAATATTGTCGCTAGAATCACCTTGAAGTGCTTTTAAATCTAAAAATTGAGATTGTTTTAATCCATATTTATTCTCAAAATATTCAAGATCAAATTCTTCGATATCCGAAAATCCACGTTTCATTGCAAAAACTTTAGTATTTTCATCAATCAATTGCAACATATCAAGATCAGAAGTAATCAAATTTGCTTCAACTCCGAGCTTATTTGCCTGAACCGCTAAAGTCCCCAAAATATCATCAGCCTCATAGCCGTCGGTTTCGAAAAGAGGCCAACCTAAAGTCTTCAAAAAGTCCTTTAAAAGTGGAATCTGTTCATAGAAATCATCTGGCGCTTTTTTTCGCCCAGCTTTATACTCAGGATAAATCGCACTTCTTTTTGCAGTTGAAGTTCCTTTTTTATCCCAAGCCACAACCACATAATCTGGTTTTAATTTTCGAATAACCTCAAAAGCTAAACTGGCAAAACCATAAACACCACCTGTGGGCGTTCCGTCTTCAAGACTCAAATTACCCATAGCGTAGTAGCCCCGATAAAATACGCTTTTTCCGTCAATAATCACTAACTTTTTCATTATATTCCATTATATCACGCTTGAGGATATTTTTCACTTTTTCAAAAACTAAAATAGGGCAATATAACCCTATTTTTCATTGTGTAAAAATTCTGAGATTTTTATTGCCGCTTGAGCACCGGTTGCTGCAGCTACCACAATCTGTTTTTGTGCATTTTCAATTATATCGCCAGAAGCATAAACTCTTGGAATATTTGTTTCGAAATTGTTATTTACAACAATCTCACCATAGTTATTAACTTCAACACCAGATTTTTTTGCAAAACCAGAATTCGGAATTAATCCAATAAATTCAAAAATTGCAGCAGCTTTAATTTCAAAAGTTTTTTCACCTTCTTTAGTTTGCTGTTTTATACGAGTACCAATAATTTTTTCACCAAAATCAGCCTTTTCGAAAAGAAATTCCTCAATTTCAGTTTTTAAAAATAACTCAATTTTGCCAGATTTAACTGCTTCAAAAAGTCGCTCTTGCAAGACAGCTTGCGCCGAAATTTCGCCTCGAACTAAAAGCTTAACTTTTGAAAATCGGCTCAAGAATAGGGCCTCAGTTACCGCAGAATTACCGCCACCAACTGCAATCAAATCCTTTCCAGCATAGAATGGGCCATCGCAAGTTGCACAGGTATGAACACCTCGCCCAAAAAACTCTTCTTCTCGTGGCAGGCCAAGCATTCTATATGAATTTCCCGTTGCAATCAAAACTGTTTTTGAATCAAATTTTTCACCATCAATATCTAATCGCACAAAATTACCAAGATTTTCAAAACCTAAAACTTCGCCATAATCAAATTTTGCACCAAATTTTTCAGCTTGGATTCGCATTTTTTTTGAAAGCTCAAGCCCAGAAATTCCTTCATCAAAGCCTGGATAGTTTTCAATTAAATCTGAAGTTGTTGCAATTCCACCAAAAGCCGCTTTTTCGAAAACTCGCACACTCAAGCCATCTCGTGCAGCGTAAATTGCCGCACTCAACGCAGATGGCCCTGAACCAATAATTACCAAATCAGTCATTTTAGTTTTCCTCAAGACTTGGCTGTGGAATTTCTTGGAATTCAGGAATTAACATTACGATAAATTTCAAAGGTGTATTTGGGCCAATAGTTTTTGAAGAATCTTCCTGATTAACTGAGCCCTGAGCACCATAAGCCTTATCCGCAGGAATAGACAATTCACGAATTCCGCCAACTTTCATTCCTTTTAGACCTTCACTCCAGCCCTCAATTAAGCCCCATTTTTTACCCTCTTTACGAAAAACAACTGGCGATTTTAATCTACCATTTTCAAAGCTTCCATCAAAAACTGTTCCATCAGGTTTCCAGCCAATATAATAAGCCTGAAATTTCGTTGTTGAATCTGTAAATTCTTCACCGTCACCCTCTTTTAAATCTTTTTTCGTAAGCTCTTTTACGCTCGCAGCATTAAATGCAACTGGAGATTTTTCATATTCCTTAAAACTGTCGTAATATTTGGCCGAAAGTTCTTTCGCCTGCTCTTCAACCTTTTTTCTGTAATCTTGGTATTTTTTCAAAACTTGCGATTGTTTTTTTTGTGTTTCTGAATTACTCTCAGTTTGTAAGAATGAAGAAACATAAAGTGCCACAGTTGAAACGATCGTTAAAATTAAAATCACCCAAATTGAATATCTCTGCCAAGCTGGTGTACCAGTTTGTAATGAATTTTTCTTTGTTGCCATCTTTTCTCCTAAATTATCTTTCCGCCATTTTTTATGGCTTTTTCTTCAATTTTTTGCATAATTTCCCGAATCTCTTCACCGTTCAAAGTTTTTTCGAAAGGCGTAATCTTAAATCGAATTGAAATATTTTTTGAGCCATCACAATTATTAAAAATATCAATTGGTGAAGTTTCAATATCAATTTTGCTAAATTCATCAGAAATATTCTCAAAAATACTAAAAATTTCAGCAAATTTGCGATTTTCTTCAACGTTAATTGAAATATCGCGCTCAACAGATTGGAACTTCGAAAAATCCCTAATTTTCACATTTGAATTTTCAATATTTTCAAGTAAAATTTGTAAATCGAGCTCAAATCCAGCAGTTGATTCTGGTAGTTTTAGCGCTTTTTGAACTGATTTTCTAAACTCACCAATCACGCCTAAAATTATCTTTTTGCCATTTTTAGAAATTTGCATTAAGGCCGAACGTTTTGGTTCAAATTCAGTTGAAAGTGGTGATTTTTCAGTTTCAAATTTTACAAATTCTACATTTAAACCAAGCTTTTTAAATAGAAACTCTGCATAATTCTTTGCTTCATAAAATGCATTTTCGCCATTATTTTTTGCATAAACGAACGCCAATTTCTTCTGTTCAACTGGCACATTTTCATCATTCAAACCGAGTGATTTTTCAGTGATTTTATTTATTTCGAAAATTGCAAATTCACCAAAACCTGCACGAATATTTTGACTAATTTTAGAAAGCAAACTTGGCATTAAAGTTTGGCGATAATATTGTAAATCTGGCGAAATTGAATTGATAATCTTGTAAGAGTTTTGTGGACCTTGACCAACCTTTTCAAGCAAATCACCGTGAACAAAACTATAAGTCAAAACTTCATTTGCACCGCTTGCTGCTAAAATATCACGAATTTCGGATTGAAGCAAGTCGATTTTTGCTTTTTTTACCGCCTTAAAAGTTCGACTTGGCAGTTGCAATTTAATATTATCATAACCATTCAATCGCCCAACTTCTTCAATTAAATCCTCCTCAATATGTAGATCATTTCGCCAAAATGGAATCATAAAAGTTTCAGGATTTTCATTTTTTGCTAAAATTCCAACATTTTCTAGAGTTTGCCGAATTTCTTCGTTCGAAAAATCTGTTCCCAAAACTTGGTTAATTTTATCTTTCGAAACTGAAATTTCAGTTTTATTGTAATAAAAATCACCATTTGAATCTACAACCTCACTCAAAGGTTTTCCGCCAAGTTCCAAAATTCGCGCACCAAACAAATCAAGAACTTTTCGCGATATCATTTCTGGAACACCTTTTGTGAAGCGCGTAATTGCCTCCGAGAAAATTCCATGACGCATTTGTGTATTTCGCAAATTATAAAGATTAAATGTAGCACTTTCTACTAAAATTCGTGTTGTATTTTCATCAATTGCGGTTGAAGCTCCACCCATTGCGCCAGCAAGTGCCACGGCCGTTTCAGCGTTTTCGCCAATTGCAATCACGATGTCTTGGCTGCTCATTTTGATTTTTTTGCCGTCTAAAAGCTCTAATTCTTCATTTTCGAAAGCTTTTCGAACGGTAATTTTGATGTTTTCACTACCGTTAATTTTTGCCAATTTATCAAAATCAAAAGTGTGGAGCGGCTGCCCAGTTTCAAGCATAAGTTCATTTGCTAAATCAGTTATCGAATCAATCGGCCGCATTCCAGAACGCAAAAGATAAGTTTTTGCAATTGTTAAGTTTGGATTTTTTAAAATTTCAGAGATATCAAAAACTGCCGCTGTGTAACGTTCACAAATTTCAGGATCTGAAATTTCAATTTCAACCATTTTATTGCTTTTAGCTTTAAAACTCAAACCTCTTATAAAATCTGGCTCAACAAATTTTTGTCCCAAGATTCCTGCAACTTCACGAGCAAAGCCAACAATTCCAAAACAATCTGGGCGATGAGTCAAGCTTTTATTTTCAACTTCGAGCAGAAAATCATTTAATTCAAATTTCTCCGCAAAAGAATCACCTGCCTGAACACCGTTTTCGAAAACCTCTGGTGAAATTTCAAGAATACCATCATGTTCTTCGCCTAGACCAAGCTCGCGAAGACTTGCAATCATTCCGTTGCTCATATAGCCCATTAGTTTTCGTGCACCAAGTTTAAAGTTATCACCACCAAAAGTTTCTGGCACAATTGACTCCGGCGGAAGCCAAGCCACAAAAATTCCAGCTCGCACATTTGGCGCACCACAAACCACCTGAATAAACCCGTCTTCATCGCGAGCAATATTTTTTCTTATACCACCGTCATCAATCTTGCATAGATTTAAATGATCAGAATTTTCAACTTTCTGGGCAGAAATAACCTTGGCAATAATACCTCACTGAACAGCGGTAACAGTCATAAAAATCAGAATGCCCCCTAAAGAAGGTATCAATATATTAATGTTGCAAACATCACAATAACCAGGGGATATTAGGGGTACGGTTCGATAGAGCGTC
>CALIMO010000109.1 GCA_938045655.1 uncultured bacterium | reverse complement strand
CTTCATTGTATATTTAGGATAATAGTAGGCTTTTGCAGAAAAGTTAAGACTAAATCTGTTAAGCGAACGCTCGAATTTAAAACTCGTAATATTTATTGCTCGAATTGATCTTTCCATCTTTCGAACAGTGTTAATTAGGTTATTAAGTGCTTCATCTTGAGATTTAGCGACTCGTGATGCATTTGAGCCTTCACCCTGAAAACCTGCAGAAATTGTTGCCGAAAATTGAATATCTTTCACACCTTCTGGGATTTTATTTGGATCTTCAACACCGCTAGCTGCTGATGAACTAGAAGAATTTGACGCTGAGCTTGAACCTGAAAGACTTTTGTTTGCAGAGGCATCAGAGTCAATACTAAATGAATCAAGAGTCACACCTTCAGAAAAAATATTCTTTTCAAGGCTAGCTGCAAGAGCAGCAGCGTTCTCACTATCAGGCAAGGCATCAGCAATAACGCGCAAACCACCATCTTCGGCGTTAGATTTCAATTTTCGCCCATTAAGATTCGGGTCGGTCTCTAATGAGCTTAGCTTACTCTTTAAATCTTCAATATTTTGGATATTTTTTTGAATTGTTGAAATACTTTTATCTTGTTCACCAAGAACTTTAGAATTAAATGTAAAAATCCTAAAAAGATAAATCATTCCAACAATAGATGCGCCAGCAATTAAAGCAGCGCCCGCAACCGCCAAAAACATTGTTTGGTTAGCCTTATTAATGGCATTTCGCTTCAAAAAAGCTACTTCTTTATTTTCACCCATTATTTATTCTCCTTTTCAGAATCTTTTTTTGAATTTTGAGTAAAAATTCCAGCAGGAACCTGAATAGTTGAGTCTGTTACATTCTTTCGACCAAGAGCTTTTACCGCAAAGTTTTTCGAAGAAAATTTCAAAGCTGCTTCGTTCAATTTAAAGCTGACAGTAAAACGCAAAACATTTTGGCCTTGTTCATTAGCTCCAAGCGAACTTTCATTTCGAACAACTGACCCTTCATCAGCAAGCATACAGATATTAGCATCTTTTTCGACTTCACTGGCCTTACACTGAGAGCCTTCGCCATCATAGATAATTTGTGAATATTTAATTGTTTTAATAAAAGCTTCAAGGGCTGGAAAACCATTACTTGCTTGACCTTCAATTGAAACGATTCGAGTTTCAGGGTCGTAATTCACTGAAGAAAACTGAACAGCGTTTTCACCAGTAGTCTGAATTGCCGGTAGAATTGTTCCGATCAATCGTGAGGTATCTGGCGAAGCATTTCTAATTTTTTGAATTGCATTGAGCTGATTTCGAAGAGTAGCTGCTGTTTCCCCATCTTTAATTTTTTGCATCTCAGCAAATTTGTTTGAGATATCATTGGTTTTTAAGCCCATAACAAATTGCTGACCTTGAGTTGTTAAGAACAATAAAACCACTCCAGCAAGCATCACACCACCAATAATTATAGATACGAAAGTAACTATATTTCGAAGTTGCTGAGCTTTAATAAGATCGCGTTTAACATCTGGCAAAAGGTTAATTTCAATCATTATTTATTACTCCTTTTAGCTAAACCGACAGCAACCGCAAATTCATTTCCAACACTCGCAATCTGCTGTTGATATTTTACAGGAACATTAATATTTTGGAAAGGATTTGCGGAATAAGACTGAATTCCAGTTTTCGAAGAAACATATTCTGGCATTTGTGGAATAATTCCAGAAAATCCTGAAAGTGAAATTACCCCAACTTGAGTATTTTGGTATTTTGTTCCTAAAAATTTTATTGATTTAGCGATTTCTTGAACGAAATTCTCAAGAGTCATTTCGATGGCTCTAAAAACTTGGCCCTCTAGTTTATCTTGAGCTAAACCGAATTTCATAATAAATTGTCGAGCTTGATCTTCTTTAATATTCAAATTTTGAGTAGCAGATTTAACCAAGCTTGATATTCCAGTAGGAATTGTACGAACAAGCCTTGGAGCACCTTGATACACAATAGATAAGTCAGTAGAAAGCTCACCCATATCAATAATTAGCTGAGCCTGGTCGGACTGGTTAGGCATAAACAAAGCACGAGTCATTGCTAAAGAATCAGGTTCGCTCGCAACTACATTTAAGCCTAGACCTTCAATAAATTCCATCTTCTCTTCACTATAAGTTTTAGCTGTACTTGCAAGTAAGATCTCCAATGAATCAGGGTTGGAAGGAGATTCTCCAAGAAGAGCCCAGTCGACTTGGGCGTCATCAACCGCCATTGGAATATACTGGTCAACTTGATATTTTATGTTTTTTTGTAATTCTCGCATATCCTGCTTTGGTACTTCGAAAATTGTTGTGAATGTCTTCTGGGACGTAAGACTAATCGCTACATTTTTTGTTTTAATATCGCTCTGCCCGATCATTGTTGAAATAATTTCTCCCAAACGACGACGGCTTTCATCGGAATTACTCAAAACCAATTGAGGGTCAACCGATGTATAACCGAGACCAACCAAATTCCAAGAATTCTCTCCAGCTTTCGAAAGTTGGACAGCACGAATCGCATTTGTTCCAATATCTAACGAGAAGAAATCGCCCACACCTTTAATATTAATCATGCCTCTATTTTAACATAAACGTAATTAAAAAATCAAGCTTTTTTATTTTTATTTTACAAACTTTTATGTTAAAATAAAAAGACATTAAAAGGAGATTTTATGAGTTTATCAATTGGAATTGTTGGACTACCAAATGTTGGTAAATCAACACTATTTAACGCACTGACTAATAATGATATTTTAGCAGCAAATTACCCTTTTGCAACAATCGAGCCAAATACTGGAATTGTGCCAGTGCCAGATTCACGCTTAAATAAATTAGCTGAAATTTATGGATCACAAAAAATTATTCCGGCAACAGTAACTTTTGTTGATATTGCTGGGCTAGTTGCGGGAGCTTCGAAAGGTGAAGGTTTGGGTAATAAATTTCTTGCAAATATTCGCCAATGTGACGCAATTATTCATATTGTTCGAGCTTTCGTGAATAACGATATTGTTCATGTTTCGAATGAAGTTAACCCAAAAAATGATATTGAGGTTATTAATACTGAGTTAATTTTAGCAGATATTCAAACTATTGAAAACCGCTTGCCAAAACTCCAAAAAGAAGCAAAAGCAAAACCAGCTCTTCGAAAACAAGCTGAATACTTGAACAAATTAGTTGAACAACTTCAAGCTGGAGTTCTTCTCTCTTCAATAGAAGATTTAGATTACGAAGCAATTCAAGATTTACATTTACTAACCGCAAAACCTGTAATTTATACGTTCAATGTTGATGAAAATACTTTAACCGATGGAGCTAAAAAAGAAGAACTTTCAAAAATGGTTCTCCCTGCAAAGTCAATATTCGTATGCGCCAAGTTAGAGGAAGAGCTAAAAGGTTTAAGTGAGGAAGATTCAAAAGATTTACTTGAAAGCTACGGAGTTCAAGAAACTGGCTTAAATCAAATGATTCATGCCGCCTACGACACGCTTGGGCTACAAAGTTATATGACAGCAGGACCAAAAGAAGTCCATGCCTGGACAATCAAGAAAGGATGGACAGCCCCACAAGCTGCAGGAGTGATTCATACAGATTTCGAAAGAGGTTTTATTGCTGCACAAGTTATCGACTTTAATGATTTAATTGAAGCTGGCAGTGAGCTTGAAGCAAAGAATCGTGGGAAAATTCGAACTGAAGGTAAAGAATATATTATGTCACCAAATGATGTTGTTGAATTTAGATTTAACGTTTAAAATAATAAAAACCGCATATAATATTGTGCGGTTTTTATTTTTGTATAAATTATTTATTCAATACTTTCAGAATATAAAATCTCTCTTGATTACCCTTAAAGCCTTTTACTCCACTATCTCTTTTATTTTTTATGTATAAATTATTTATACGACACCAATTTTCGAATTCTTGAAGTATTCTTCTTCGATATGAATTATTTTTGACGATACCGTTAGTAGTTCCATTTTTACCTGCTTCAAATTGCGGCTTAACCATTGCAATTATTAGTGTATCTTTATTCGATAATTTTATAACACTTGGTAAAATTTCTTTTATAGATATGAAACTAACATCAATAGCAACTAAATCAATTTTTTGACTTGTATTAAAATCTCTTATATCTGTTTTTTCATGAAGTTCAACTTTTTTGTTCACTCTTAACTTTGGATGAAGCTGGTTTGTGCCAACATCAACAGCAATAACTTTTTTTGCACCATTCCTCAATGAATAATCCGTAAATCCACCAGTACTTGAGCCAACATCTAAGACAACTTTATCTTTAAAATTAATTTTCATTATTTTTGCAACACTTTCAAGCTTGAGACCTGCTCTTGAAACATATTGAACCTCTTGAAGCATTTTTATTTCCGAATTAATATCAGTAAAAAATCCAGGCTTAGTCCTTTTTACACCATCAACAAAAACTTTACCCAGTTTAATATAGCTCTCAGCCTGAGAACGGCTATCAACTATCTTTCTTTGAGTTAATAAAATATCTAGTCTAGCTTTCACATTGTATATTATACCACATTTCATCTTAAAAATATATACAAGCTTATTGTTCAAATTTTTTATACAATAAAAATAAGCTGGTTCTTAAAATTCCAGCCTATTTCTTAATAATAACCTTAATTATTTTTGGCGTTCTCGATATTCACCCGTTGAAGTATCAACAGAGATAACATCATTTTCCTTAATAAAGGCAGGTACTTTAACTGTAATTCCAGTTTCAAGTTCAGCATCTTTCAAAACGCTTGAAGTTGTATCACCCTTTACTACATTTTCAGTATAAACAACTTTCAACCAAACATTTTTAGGTAACTCAACATTAATAACTTTTCCATCAAAAAATTGCAAATTCAATTCTTCTGCTTCTTTCAAATATCCAGCAGCTTCATCAATAATTTCCTTCGAAAGTTGAAATTGCTCAAAAGTCTCTGGGTCCATAAAATGGAAATCTTCACCGTCATTGTAGAGATATTGAACTTTTTTATTCGAAACTTCTGCTGGTTCAACTTTATCTTGACCCTTAAAAGTTTTTGGCAATAAAGCTCCCGTAATAAGGTTCTTAATTTTTAAACTTACGATGCTCCCACCGCGACCGACAACTTTTTGGTTATATTCAACCACTCGATATGGCTGACCATCAAGCTGAAAAACTACACCCTTTTTTAAATCAGTTGGTTGATACATTTTCCTCCTTAAATTATTTTAAAAAATAAATCTTCCCTACCCAGTTTTGAGCAAGGAAGATTCGAAAATCAATTAAGCATTTGTTACGAATGCTAGCAACGCCAAATGACGAGCTCGTTTAATAGCAACTGTCAATTGTCGTTGTTGTTTAGCGCTCAAACCAGTTTTTGTAGCTGGCTCAATTTGACCATAAATGTTAACAAATTTTTGCAAAGTTTTAACATCTCGGTAATCAAAATACGCTGGGATTTCTCGTTTAAATCGTTTAGCCATTTTACTCCTTAATTAAATTAGAATGGAATATCGGATAGGTCGATTGGCTCATCTGAAAAGTCATCGCCGATAGTTGGCTCTTCATTTTTTTGTACTGAAGGCGCGTTTCCACTGCGATTTCCATCACTCACAAAGCTAAATTCTTCAACCACAACATCAATTGCACTTCGATTTTTGCCAGTATCTTTATCTTGCCAAGTTCGTTGTTGCAAACGACCGCTCACTAGCAATTGGCGACCTTTAGAAACATATTTCGAAATCGTTTCGCCAGTTTTACCCCAAGCAGTACAGCTAATAAAGCTGGTTTCTTCTTGGCGTTCACCATTAGTGCTATTCCAAGTTCGGTTGATAGCAAGAGTGAAACTTGCAAGATTTTGGCCGTTTGGAGTTGTTCGAAGTTCTGGGTCTGCAGTTAAGTTTCCCATCAAAATTACTTTGTTAAAAGCCATAACTATCTTCTATCCTATTCTTAAATTATTTTTCTTCTGATTCTACAACTGGTCGTGCTTCTGCTTTAACAAGCAAATATCGCAAAACTTCGTCGGTAATGTTCAAAGTATTACTGATTTTTAGGGGTGCAGCAGCTGGAAGTTTAACATCCATTGCAGCATAAATTGCAAAATCCTGACCTTTAATAGCGTAAGCAAGTTTTTTCTTACCCCAATTGTCTTCTTTTGCAATTTCACCGCCGTTAGCAGTAATCAAACTTCGAACCTTATCAAGCACTTTTTCAAGATCACTTTCGAAGTCTGGATGAACAAGAACTGTAAGTTCGTAATCCTTCATTTTTACTCCTTTGGTTAAAGCCTATTCTTTCAAATAAGCTGAGCTAATATTCTTTTAAATTATATCATTTTTAGAGAAAAAAATCAATAAAACTCCAATATTTCTTTAATTTTAAGAATCTATTAAAAAACATTATTAGAAAATAAAAAAATCGGCAAAATTATTCACCGATTTCTTCATAGCTCGAAACTAAAACCTCGCGAGGCTTTGAACCGTTTGGCGGACCGACAATTCCTTTATCTTCCATATCATCGATTAATTTTGCGGCACGACTATAACCAATTCCGAGCCTACGTTGCAAATAGCTAGTTGAAGCTTTTCGTGCTTCAATTACAATTTTTACAGCCGTTTCGAAAGTTTCATCAGCCGAAGAGCTACCGCCATTCATCACAACACCACCCATTGAGCTTGGCGTTTGAACTGGTTGCGAAATAACTTCGTCATTATATTGTGGCGGACCTTGCGAACGGATAAAATTAGTTACTCGTAGAACTTCCTCATCGGTTACCCAAGCTCCCTGAACACGCTTCAAATTAGAAGCTCCATTCATATAGAAAAGCATATCACCATAACCAAGTAGTTTTTCAGCACCGCCACGATCAAGAATCGTTCGAGAATCACCATTTGCCGCAACCTTAAAAGCAATTCGACTCGGAACATTACCTTTAATCAAGCCCGTCACAACGCTAACAACTGGTTTTTGAGTTGCAAGAACAAGATGAATTCCAACTGCGCGTGCTTTTTGAGCAATTCGCACAATCATAGCTTCAACATCTTTTGAGGCCGCCATCATCAAGTCAGCAAGCTCATCAACCACAATTACGATATATGGCAAAGGCTCAAGAAGTTTTGGCTCTTCCCCTTCTGGCGTATTCTTCTTGATTTTTTCATTTTTCGAAATTACATGCTTATTATAGCTCTTGATTTCTTTAATTTTTTCATCAGCTAAAACACGATAGCGCCGCTCCATTTCATTCACCGCCCAGCGAAGAGCTGAGAGCGCTTTTTCGGAATCATTAATAATTGGCGTTAAAAGGTGTGGAATATCTTCATAAGCGGTCATTTCTACAACTTTTGGATCAACCATAATTAACTTCAATTCGCTTGGCGAATGGCGATAAAGCAAGCTCGTTAAAAGTGCATTCATCATTACGGATTTTCCTGAACCAGTTTGACCAGCGATCAAAAGATGTGGCATTTTTGCCAAATTTCCAACAACCGGATGACCAGAGATATCTTTGCCTATTGCAAAAGTTAGCGGGTCGTGTGAGTTTTTCCATTCCTTTGAATCTAGAACACCATAAAGCCGCACATCGGCCGACTTCAAATTTGGAATTTCAATACCAACTGCACGTTTCCCTGGAATTGGAGCTTCAACACGAATTGCTTCAGCCGCCAAATTTAGAGCGATGTTATCACTAAGATTTTCAATTCTGCTTAATTTAACGCCACTTTGCGGAACTAAAGTATATTGAGTTACTCTTGGACCAATATTTGCAGCTTCCATTTCAACTTCAATATTAAATTCACTCAAAGTATTCTTAATTGTGCGTGCATTTTGCTCAACATCACCAGCATCAGCAGGAGCTTGCGATTGCTCAAGTAAGCTAAAATCTGGCGCTTTCCATCTCAAATCATCAAAAATATGCCCAGTATTTTCTGGTTTTTTAATTTCTTCTTTCGAAACCTTTTCCAGCTTCTTTGAAATTCGCATCAAGCCTTTTTTCTCTTTTGGCTCATCTTTTTCTTGTGATTTTTTATCTAATACTGCAACGCCAGCATTTAGTTTAATTTCTGGTTTTTCTTCATCAGAATCGTTAACTTTTTTCAGCAACATTGATTCTTTAGCTTTTTCGAAAACCTTGGCATTTTTAGATTCATTGGCAAAATCGCTAGTTTTAAGCATTTCGCCAATCTTTTTAATCACCACGATTGGTGAAACTCTTAAAATCGAAAGAAGCGTAATCGAAATCAGTAAAAGATAAATAATTGCCGCCACCATTGAATTAACCATTGCTAGCATAATTTTATTCGAAACTTCTCCGCTCCAACCCCCATAATGAACGCCAGCTGAAGTTTTAAATAGACCAAAAAATCCGCTTAGCCAAATTAAAATCAGAATTAGCCCAAAAGTGTTTAAAATTGGAAATCGATTTTGCTCATCACGAAAGATTTCAACAGCAATAAAAATCAAAACTGCTGGCAAAAAGAAAGTTGCCCAGCCCATAAGCCCAAGAAGCGCTTTATGAATTGCAACTAATGCTGAACCACCAGCCCCAAACCAGCTTAAAACAAGAAAAAGCGAAAAAGCAATCAAAATAACTGCGCCAACCTGTGCCCAAAAACCAGCTGGCAAAACACTTTGTTTTGGAGCTGAAACTTTTTTAGATTTGCCTTTTGTTGATTTTAATTGTTTTTTAGCCATAATCAATTTATATTATATCACAAAAACGTTTTTTCGAAAACTATTTTTAACTCTTTAATTTGCTAGCAATTTCAAGAATTGTTGACTCAACTAAATTCCAAGGATCAACACTTTCAGTTTTAATAATTTCATCTACCTGTGTGAATTTCGAAACAATCTCAGCAAGTTCGCTTTCGCTCAGATTTTGCACAAAATTCTCCATTTTTCCTAAAGCCCAAGTATTCGCACCGATTTCTTTAGCAATTTCTGCCGTAGTTTTCCCAATATTTTTACCGATTTTTAAGGCTACTAAATTAAAAATTTGTGTTGAAATCATTCCTAAAAAGCGAAAAGCTCCATCTTCGCCATCTGTAATTTTTAATTTCGAAAACTCTTCTTGCAACTTCAAAATATCGCCCAAAAACATCATTTCAATAATTGCAAATGCATTACTCTCAATATTCTGCGGAACAAATTCACGAATATTTTGTTCATTAGCCTCGCCAATTAACGCTATTTTTTCGATTGCATCACGTATTCGCCATTCATCAACACCAACCCAAGAAATCAAAAAATTCGCCGTTTTATTATCAAGCGACAAATCTTGTTTTTTTGCAAAAAGTCGTGCAAACTCTGCCATTTTTTTCGAATCTCTTGCAATTAAATTCTTAAATTCATATAATTCAACAATTTTCGAAATCGCCTTATAAACAACTGAGCGCTTATCGATTTTATCTTCAATTAAACAAAGATGAACATCGGTTGAAATTCTTGGTAAAATTTCAGCTAAATTCTGCCAAATTTCTGAGTTTTCGCTCAAATTTCGGATATAAACAAAACGTTTTTCAGATAACAAACTAACGCCACAAATTAAACTCACAAAATCACTCTTCGAAAGCTCGTCGGAATTACTTTTTTGAATTTCAAAACCAGATCTTTCAGCATCAATCTTCATTTTAGCGAGTTGAGCAGTGCGTTCATAAGAATTATTACCATAAAGAATTGTTGTTTTTCCACCAATCATCAGTTTTCACTACCTTTAATTTTTTGGCAATTTGTGCAAAAATGTGTTCCTCTACCACCAACACGAATTTTTGAGATTTCTGTTCCACAACGTTTACAAGGCTCGCCATCTTTATGATAAACGGCGGCATAATTTAAATAATTTCCGCGTGAGCCGTCTGCATTAACATAATTTCGGTCGGTTGATCCACCTCTTTTAATCGATTCATTCATCACAAAACGAATTGCCTCATGCAAATTCACAAAATCTTCGTTCGAAAAATCTTTAACTCTAGTTTCAGGGTGAATTTTTGCTCGCCACAAGGCCTCATCAGCATAGATATTTCCAACACCAGCAATAACACTTTGCTCTAAAATCGCAGGCTTTATCATACTATTTTGTTTTTTCGAAAGACGATTTTTTAAAATTTCAACCGTAAAATTATCTTCAAGAGGTTCAGGACCGAGCTTTTGAAAAAATGGTAAATTTTCAATTTCTGGTATTGGTAATAGTTTCATATAGCCAAATTTTCGCTGGTCATTAAAAAATAATTTAGTTTCATCTTCAAAATCAATCTCAACTCGTGTTGATTTATTTGGAAGATCATTCAAAAAATCCTCATTTGGATGCCCTGCGCCCCAGTTTTCTTCGCCACGATAGACCATTTGCCCCGTCATTCGAAGGTGCGTTACAAGCGACCAACCATTCTCTAGCTCAATAATTATAGCTTTTCCGCGGCGGCGAACATTCAAAATTTCAGCACCAATCATAAAATCCTGAACATCTCTTTCAGCATTCGGAAAACTTTTAGGCCAATCGTGTTTAACTTTCGCAATTTTCTTTTTTAAAATTAGTCGATTCAAGCCTCTTACAACTGTTTCAACTTCTGGTAATTCTGGCATTATTCCTCCTTAAATTCTTTCTAAAATTCATTCCAATTTTGATATAAAAATGCGTTTATTCCAAGTTTTTTGGCAGCTTCAACATTTTGCCAAGAATCATCAAAAAAGTAAATTTCATTTAAACAAGCCTCACTTTTATCAATTGCAATTTTAAAAATCTCTTTTGAAGGTTTCAAAAAACCAACCTCACCCGAAAGCACCAAGAAATCAAAGAGCTCCTCCTGCTCCTCTTTTGAGAAAAGCTGATTAAATTGATATTGTGCGACATTAGATAAAACGCCAATTTTCGAACCTTTAGCTTTATTTTTTCGAATAAAATTCAACAAATTTTGATCCTTTTGCCAAGTATACTCAAAAAGATGCTCCGAAGAAGGCTGGCGAGAAACCAGCACTCCGAAGCAGTCAAAAATCAAAACTTTAGCGTTTAATTTCATTTATTCCAAGATCGCGAACGATTTGTTCATGTCCAGGAACTTGCGCAATGAACAAATTTTGCAATTGTTTTGTATTTGCAATAAGTGAACCTTTTGAACCCGAGCAAGTTGAAGTCCAGAGGTGTTTTTCAGTTTTATCATCTTTTAGCATTGAGAAATCATAAAGATGACCAGTAGCACAAACACCAGCTAAATCATCCGCCTCGCCGCTAAAAGGAGTTCCCTTCATCATATTCGCTTTATTTAAAGCATTCACAAATTGTGTATAAGATTCAGTATTGTTATCAAGCTTAACCTCTTTAATTACTTCGCCAAGATAACCTTTGTAAGTTGTAAGTTTTCGAAATTTTAGTGAAACCTCAACCGTGTAAGAACGAAAATTCTCTTGTGCAACAATAGGCCCACGGACCACCATTTTAACACTGCGGTTTTGATCAGCGCTTAACAATTCTTTGCTTGAAGGCGAATTATCTTCTTTCGAAGTTTCATTGTTCGCCTGCTGAGCTTGGTCTGAACCATTTCCACTATTCATAAATGCATTAACAATTGTTACAACTGTAATAATTGAAAGAATTGCAATCGCAATAATCAATAAAATTGGTGCAATTCGTATAATTTTTTCTTTCATCTTAACCTTTCCCCACCACGTTTAGTCCAAATATTCATGAAGCTTTTTCGAATCTTTATGCTTTTTGAGTTTCATTAAAGCTTTAGCTTCAATCTGGCGAATCCGCTCGCGAGTTACCGCAAATTCAAGACCAACTTCTTCAAGCGTATGACTTTTTGTGCCATTTAAACCAAAACGCATTTCAAGAATTTTCCGCTCACGATCAGAAAGCGTTGAAAGAATTTCACGAACTTGTTCTTTCAAAAGCTGAACCGTTGCAGATTCTTCTGGGCTAGCAGTATCTTCATCTTCGATAAAATCACCAAGTGTTGATTCTTCGCCTTCCTCGCCATCACGACCAATTCCAGCGTCCAAAGAGGTGATATCTTGCTTAATTTTTTGGATATATTCAATTTTTTCAACATCCATATCCATTTCTTTAGCGAGTTCTTGGTTGGTTGGCTCACGGTTTAACTCTTGCGTCAATCGACGAGAAGTTCGCATAAGTTTGTTAATCGTTTCAACCATATGAACAGGAATTCGAATAGTCCGAGCTTGGTCGGCAATTGCGCGTGTAATTGCCTGCCGAATCCACCAAGTTGCATAAGTTGAGAATTTAAAACCTTTACTTGGGTCGAATTTATCAACCGCACGAAGAAGCCCTGTGTTCCCTTCTTGAATTAAATCAAGTAGCTCTAAACCACGGCCAGAATATCTTTTCGCAATTGAAACAACCAAACGCATGTTTGCTTCAGCCATTTTATCTTTTGCACGTTGATCGCCCTGCATTGCTTTTTCAGCAAGCTCGGTCTCTTTTTCGAGTGAAAGAAGTGGAATCTTACCAATTTCACGAAGATACATTCGAACGCTATCATCTGTTATATCATCGTTATAAGCACCATTCAATAAATCTTCTTCAGTAATATCTTCTTCATCTTCAACCGCAAGGTCGTCAAAATCTGGTTCGAAATCATCAAGCGAAAGAGTCGCATCCACAATGCCGTCTTCATTTAGAATTTCTTCTGGTAGTTCTTTTTTGCTCTTACCTTTTACCACTATTCAGCTCCTTATTTAATTGCATAATTTCCATCAAAATCTTCATTTTCAAATTTTCATCACCTTGAATTTCAGCATCTTCGAGTTGCTCTTGAAGATTTACTTTTCGTTCTTGTAAATTTTGGGTTTTAATTTTATGAATCAAACGCTTCATTTCGTCGGTGGCACTGCCTTTTATATTCCCGAGTCGTTCGTCAGCCTTTAATAGAAGTATTTTAACATAATCATCGAAGTTTTTCAAGAGATCGAGATCATTTGATTTCAAAATTTGCAGAATTTGATTTCGCTGCTTATCGTGCAAAATATCATCTTGCAATTCGCTCAACATTTCAGCAAGCTTCCGTTCTTTAATCGCAAGAGCCAACAAATCATCTTCATAAATATATTCATCAACAAATTTCTCGTCAGTTTTTTCAATTTTTATTCGCTTTTTTGGTTTAACTGGCCTAGGCTTTTCGTCAAATTTTCCGAGTAATGTTGTTTTCGAAACGCCAATTCTTTTCGAAATTTGTTCAATATAAAAATCTTTTTCCACAGGGTCATTTAAGTTTTCCACAAGTTTCAGCGCTATTGTGGAAAACTCTTTTTTCCCTACAGCAGTTGCAATATTTAGCCGCTTTTCATATTGGTCAAAAATCCATTCTATCGCCGGTTGTGGTTTCGAAATTGAGTCCTTCCAAAGTTCCAAATCTTTTTGAATTAATTCATCTGGGTCTTTAGCTTCACCTGCCGATTGGTTTAGGGTTATAATTGAAAGCTCCACGCCAGCTTGTTGACCCAGTGAAATCGCTCGCTCGGTAGCGCTAACTCCAGCTTGATCGCTATCAAAACAGAGGCGAACATCATTCGAAAACCTACCAAGAGCCTTCAAATGATGAACTGTCATTGCCGTACCAGCTGTTGCAACCACATTTTTCACACCAGATTGGTGGCTCGAAATTACATCCATATTTCCTTCAACCACAACCACAAAACCAGCTTTTCGAATTTCATTTTTTGCTTGCGAAAGACCAAAAATGTTTGAAGATTTATCATAAAGCAGAGTTTGAGGTGTGTTTAAATATTTTGGCGCATTTGGCTCGTCTTTAATAATTCGGCCAGTAAAACCAACTGGCGATCCACCAGAATCCTGCAAAGTAATCACCATTCGATTTCGAAAAATATCGCCGCCAAATCGGTTTAGTAACCCAGCATCACGAATATCGCTCATCGCAAAACCTTTTTTTAGCAAAAAATTCGTGAGCATTTTTTGAGTATTTGGAGCAAAACCAATTTTGAACTCTTGCACAATTTCTTTCGAAAGTTTGCGATTTTTAAAAACATAGTTCAAGGCTTCTTTATTACGAACCAACATATGCT